>NZ_JBBIAB010000022.1 GCF_039634785.1 Tistrella mobilis
ACCTGCTGCGACAAGCACCGGGAAAGGACTCCCTACGCCTCCGACGCAAGGTCGCCGCTTGGGACGACGACTTCCTCGCAAGCCTTATCGCTGCTTAAAAAACTTTCACCCGATTCCCCTGGGTTCGCCACAAGCAGGGCCGGTCGTCGGGAGAAGGCTGGCGGAAATGACACGACCGCCGCCGGAAGGCCCGGCGGCGGTCGTGTCGCATCGTCGATGCCGGCGTTCGATCCTAGTGATCGAGGAAGCTGCGCAGCTTGCGCGACCGGCTCGGATGCTTGAGCTTGCGCAGCGCCTTCGCCTCGATCTGGCGGATGCGTTCGCGGGTCACCGAGAACTGCTGACCCACCTCTTCCAGGGTGTGGTCGGTGTTCATGCCGATGCCGAAGCGCATGCGCAGCACCCGCTCCTCGCGCGCCGTCAGGCTGGCGAGCACCCGGGTGGTGGTCTCCTTGAGGTTCGAATGGATCGCCGCATCGACCGGCAGGATCGCATTCTTGTCCTCGATGAAGTCGCCCAGATGGCTGTCTTCCTCGTCGCCGATCGGGGTTTCGAGGCTGATCGGCTCCTTGGCGATCTTCAGGACCTTGCGGACCTTCTCCAGCGGCATCTGCAGCTTCTCGGCCAGCTCTTCCGGCGTCGGCTCGCGGCCGATTTCGTGGAGCATCTGGCGCGAGGTGCGGACCAGCTTGTTGATCGTCTCGATCATGTGCACCGGGATGCGGATCGTCCGGGCCTGGTCGGCGATCGAGCGCGTGATCGCCTGCCGGATCCACCAGGTGGCATAGGTCGAGAACTTGTAGCCGCGGCGGTATTCGAATTTATCGACCGCCTTCATCAGGCCGATATTGCCCTCCTGGATCAGGTCCAGGAACTGCAGGCCGCGGTTGGTGTACTTCTTCGCGATCGAGATCACCAGACGGAGGTTGGCCTCGACCATCTCCTTCTTGGCCTGGCTCGCCTCGCGCTCGCCGCGCTGAACGTTGCTGACGATGCGCTTGAACTCGTTGATCGGCAGGCCGACTTCGCGGGCCAGCCGCGAGATACCCTCGCGGATATCGGCCGCTTCCTCGCCATGACGCTCCAGGAAGGTCTTCCAGGCCTTGCCGTTCTGCGCGCCCACAACCTCGAACCAGTTCGGCGCCAGTTCCTGGCCGCTATAGAGCCGCAGGAAGTCCTCGCGCTTCACCCGGCAGCCGACCGCCAGGCGCATCAGCTGGCCTTCCAGCGACATCAGGCTGCGGTTGAGGAGGTAGAGTTCCTCGACCAGCAGGTCGATGCGCGGCTGGGCGAAGTTCAGGCCGCGGACCATCTCGATCACGTCGGACTTGGCCGCCTCGAAGCGGGAGCGGGCCTGGGTGGTCTGCTCCTCGCCCTTCAGCGCCGCCTCGAGCCGCTTGGCCTGGAGCTTTTCAAGCTTCGCCCAGGCCTCGACGATCTTGTCGAAGGATTCGAGGATCACCGGCGTCAACTCGGCTTCCATCACCGAGATCGACACGCTGGCGCCATCGCCCTCCTCGTCCTCCTCCTCTTCGGAGTCGGCCGCGCGGGCGGTTTCGTCTTCCTCGTCGTCCTCGCCGTCGGTTGCCTTGCGGGCCTCGCCATCGGGACGCGCCGCCACCGCCGCCGGAGCGGCAGTCGCACCATTGCCGTTGACCACGGGCTTGGCCGGCTCGACTGCCGGACGGTCACCCGCCAGCATCGCCGCTTCGGCCTCGGCTTCCTCGTCGGTCATCGGCGGCTGGTCGCCGCCATAGCTGGCCTCGAGGTCGATGATGTCGCGCAGCATCGCCTCGCCGGCCGCCAGGGCATCGCGCCAGCGCACGATCGCCCGGAAGGTCAGCGGGCTCTCGCAGATCGCGCCGATCATGGTGTTGCGACCGGCCTCGATCCGCTTGGCCAGCAGGATCTCGCCCTCGCGGGACAGCAGTTCGATCGACCCCATCTCGCGCAGATACATCCGCACGGGGTCGTCGGTCCGGCCCAGCTCCTCTTCCTCGACCGAAGTCGCGTGGGACCCGCCGAACTCTTCTTCTTCGTCGTCGCCGCTCTGGTTCTCGCCCAGTTCCTCGCCTTCCTCGTCGTTCTCGACGACGTTGATGCCCATCTCTGAGAGCATGGCCATCACGTCTTCGATCTGCTCCGACGAGAGCTGATCCTGGGGCAACGCCTTGTTCAGTTCGTCATAGGAGATGTAGCCGCGCTCCTTGGCGCGGGCCACCATCTTCTTGACGGTGATCTCGAGCGAATCGACCAGCGGTCCATCCGGCGTGTCTTCACGCCCTTCGCCGGCTTCGACAGCCGTGGTCGCTTTTTTCGCCATTATTCGTCGTTCCCCCGCTCAGAAACGCACGCTGCGCCTTGATTCCGATGCTTGCCCATGAGGTCGATGCCCCGTCCTTCAACGGCCGTGAGGCGCCGCTCCCGCGATGATGACAGCATCACCGCGGCAACGACGCCCCGCGTCATCGCCGAACCCGCCCCGACCCTCAAAGGTCGAAACCGTCGCTCTGATCGAAGGCCGCCAGTCCGCGCTCGTTGTCGTCAACGAGCTTCTTGAGCGCGACGAACCGCTGCAAAGCTTCTTCCGTCATGCTCTCGACAAGCTCCTGCTCTGCGGCCTTCAATTCGTCGACCAGCTGCGCATGCCGGTGTACAGCCAGCACATTGCGCCATCCGGCCAGAACCCTGTCGAATGCAGCTCCGGGCCCCGCGAACGGCACACGGCCGGCATTCTCCGCCGCCGTCAACCGGTCCACCAGGTCCGAGAACCCTCGCAGTCTCAAATGGTCCTGCAGCGTTTCACTGTCAAGACCAGACTCCGATGCGTGCGTATCTACGATCGCAGCCCGCAAGATGTCAAGCTCAGGGGTGGCGACCGGCAGGGCCGCCACCTCGTCCTCCGCCACCTCAAGCAGTTGAGGATGAAGAAGAACCGCCGCCAGAAGCGCCGCTTCGCGCCGTGCCGACTGGCCCTCGTTTCCCTGGCCGAGCGCCGGGGCGGCGATGGGCGTCGGGTCGTCGTTCAGCTGGCCGGGCCTGGGCTTGCCGCCGCGACGCTCTCCCTGCGGCCGCTGAAAGCCCGGCCGGCCGGGTGCCGCCGGCCCGCCGCCGCGCCTGGCGCGACGCAGCTGCCAGACCCGGTCGCGGAAGTCGCGGCGATACAGGTCGCGGATCAGCGGGTCGCGGATCGTATCGGCCTGGGCCATCAGATCGGCTTCGAGCGCGGCCAGCCGCTCGGGCGTGTCGGTGGCATGGCCTTCCAGCGCCGCCTGCCAGAGCAGGTCGATCATCGGCTGCGGGACGGCCACGGCCCGATCGAACGCCCCCACCCCTTCGGCCCGGATCAGGCTGTCGGGATCATGGCCGCCGGGCAGGCGCACGAAGCGCAGGCTGTGGCCGGGCTTCAGCAGCGGCAGGGCGCGCTCGGCCGCGCGGCGCGCGGCACGGATGCCGGCGGCGTCGCCGTCCAGGCACAGCACCGGCTCGGGCGCCATGCGCCACAGCTCTTCGATCTGATGTTCGGTCAGCGCGGTGCCGAGCGGCGCCACCGCATGGGGCCGGCCGGCCTGAACCAGGGCGGCCACGTCCAGATAGCCTTCGACCACCAGCACCGTGCCGGCCTTGCGCGCGGCCTCTCGGGCGACCGGCCAGCCATAGAGCACGCGGCCCTTCTCGAACAGCGGCGTGTCGGGGCTGTTCAGGTATTTGGGCTCGCCATCGCCCAGAACCCGGCCGCCGAAGGCGATGATCCGGCCACGCCGGTCGGCGATGGGGATGATCAGCCGGCCGCGGAAATAGTCGAAGGCGGAGCGGTCCTCGCGCCGGCGCGCCAGCCCCGATTCGACCAGCCGGTCCAGCGCGATGCCGCGCTGCTCGAAGGTGCGGATCAGCACGTCGCGCCGGTCGGGCGCATAGCCGAAGCGGAACCGGCCCCAGCTCTCGGGCCCGAAGCCGCGGCGGACCAGATAGTCGCGGGCCGGCGCCGCCTCGTCGGTGCCGAGCCGGCTTTCGAACCAGCGGCAGGCCTCTTCGACGACGTCGACCAGCCCCTCGCGGCGCTCGGCCTTGCGCTTCGCATCCGGATCCTCGGCGGGGACGGTCAGCCCCACCTCCCCCGCCAGCCGCTCCACGGTCTCGCGGAAGTCGAACCCGCCGAGCTTCATCTCGAAATCGATGGCGTCGCCCTTGGCGCCGCAGCCGAAGCAGTAATAGAAGCCCTTGTCGTCGCTGACCGTGAAACTCGGCGTCTTCTCGTTGTGGAACGGGCAAAGGCCGGTGTGCTCGCGGCCGCGGCGGATCAGCTTGACCCGGCGGCCGACCACGTCCGACAGGCGGATGCGGGCACGCAGTTCCTCGATGAAGCCGGGGGGCAGCGCCATGGGGTGCGGGTCAGCCGGGCTGGCAGTTGCGCAGCAGGCGCTTGGCCGCAGAGCTGGCGCAGCCCAGGTCCATTTCGGGCCCGTAGGCGGATTTCAGGGCATCGACCGTGCGCCCCAGATCCTTCAGCCCCTTGGCGCAGCAGGCGGCGATCGTGGCGCGCACCGCCGCCTCGATCTCGTCCTCCGACATCTGCGGCGGCAGGAAGCGGCGGATCACCCGCTGCTCCAGCTGCTCCTGCTCGACCAGTTCGATGCGGCCCGACTGCTCATACGCGCCGATGCTCTCGTCGCGCTGACGCAGCATGGTGCGGAGCATGTCGTGGATCTCGGCATCGTCGATCGCATCCCGCCCCCTCACATGGGCGGCCGCGTCACGGTCCTTGATCGCCGTCCGGATCAGGCGAAGCACGGCCAGCTCTTCGCTGTCGCCCTGCTGTTCGGCCTGGGCAAGCGCGTCCTTGAGGCGCTCACGAAGCATGGAAGTCGATCCCTCGAAAAGACGGAAACCGGCGACCCCGTCGCGCCGCGGCCGCCGGGAACCCGGCCCCGGATGCCGCAGATCATGACAGAGACGGCGGCATCGTGGCGGTGCGGGGCAGTTAACGGGGGCACGGACGATGTGACAAGCTTTCATATTGCGTGTCAGCCCCCCGGGTTTCAATGGCCGGCACGCGGACGCCCCCCTTGCGAAATCAGCGGAGCCCGCGGCTTGACCGGGGGGAGGGGTTTGCGTATGGTCCGTCCGGTCGATCCGGCGCCCACCCGCCGGGCGTCTACGCACGCGCCCTCTTCGCTGCCGCAACCGCCTTGCCTGCCTGCCAGGTCGTTTACAGGTTGCGCCCGTGACCCCCTCCGACGCCCCGCCTTGTGCCGCAGTCCCGCGGCCGGGACGCCGGCCGGCCGGGTCCGCGAGCCGGGCCAGCGTCCCCGGATGGACCACGCATTCGCTATCATCGGCCGCCTTGGGGCTTCCCGGGCGGCCGCGTCGCATCATCCTGGGGGCTCGCTATCATGCAAGAGGCGTCGAACTCGCCCGCCCTGGCGGCTACGGCCGCCCTCGTTCTGGCCGACGGCACGGTCTTCTGGGGCCTGGGCGTCGGCGCACGAGGCATCGCCGAGGGCGAGCTGTGCTTCAACACCTCGATCACCGGCTATCAGGAGATCCTGACCGATCCCTCTTATGCCGGTCAGATCATCACCTTCACCTTCCCGCATATCGGCAATGTCGGCACCAATGACGAGGACCTGGAAACCACGACGCCGGCGGCGCGCGGTTTCGTCCTGAAGGCGCTGCCGACCGAGCCGTCGAATTTCCGCTCCACCCGCCGCCTGCAGGACTGGACGGCGGCCCACGGGCTGATCGGCATCGCCGGCGTCGACACCCGCCGCGTCACCCGCCTGCTGCGCGACAAGGGTCCGCAGAATGCGGTGATCTGGCATGGCGAGGCCGGCTCGGCGGATCTGGACGCGCTGAAGGCGCAGGCGAAGGCCGCCCCCAGCCTGGAAGGTCTCGATCTCGCGATCACGGTGACCTGCGCCCAGACCTATGCCTGGGACGAGACCCCGTGGGAATTGGGCCAGGGCTTCGGCCGGCAGGAAAGCCCGCGCTTCAAGGTGGTCGCGGTCGATTACGGCGCCAAGCGCAACATCCTGCGCTGCCTGGCCGGTACCGGTGCCGAGGTGGTGGTGGTGCCCGCGACCGCAACCGCGGACGAGATCCTGGCGCACGAGCCCGACGGCATCTTCCTGTCCAACGGCCCCGGCGATCCGGCGGCGACCGGCGAATATGCCGTGCCCCAGATCCGCCGGCTGATCGAGACCGGCAAGCCGACCTTCGGCATCTGCCTGGGCCATCAGCTGCTGGCGCTGGCGGTCGGCGCCTCGACCGAAAAGATGGACCGCGGCCATCGCGGCGCCAACCAGCCGGTCAAGGACCTGACCACGGGCAAGGTTGAAATCACCTCGCAGAACCATGGCTTCCGCGTCGTCGCCTCGTCGCTGCCGGCCAATGCCGAAGTGACCCATGTCTCGCTGTTCGACGACACGCTGGAGGGCTTCCGCCTGACCGATCGCCCGGTCTTTGCGGTGCAGTACCACCCCGAAGCCTCGCCGGGACCGAAGGACAGCCACTACCTCTTCGACCGTTTCGCGCGCCTCATCGAGAAGACCAAGACCGATGCCTAAGCGTACCGATATCAAGTCGATCCTGGTGATCGGCGCAGGCCCCATCGTCATCGGTCAGGCCTGCGAATTCGACTATTCGGGCACCCAGGCCTGCAAGGCGCTGCGCGAAGAGGGCTATCGGATCATCCTGGTCAACTCCAACCCGGCCACGATCATGACCGATCCGGGCCTGGCGGATGCGACCTATGTCGAGCCGATCACGCCCGAACTGGTCGCCAAGGTGATCGAGGCCGAGCGCCCCGACGCCCTGCTGCCGACCATGGGTGGCCAGACCGCGCTCAACACTGCGCTCGCGCTGTCGCGCGACGGCACGCTGAAGAAGTTCGGCGTCGAGCTGATCGGCGCCAACGAGGCGGCGATCGAGAAGGCCGAAGACCGCCAGCTGTTCCGCGAGGCGATGGACCGCATCGGTCTGTCCAGCCCGCGCAGCCGCGTGGTCCGCAACATGGAATCCGCCCGCGAGGCGATGGAATTCGTCGGCCTGCCGACGATCATCCGCCCCTCCTATACGCTGGGCGGCACCGGCGGCGGCATCGCCTATAACCGGCAGGAATTCGAAGAGATCGTGGCCAGCGGCCTCGATGCCTCGCCGGTGAACGAGGTGCTGGTCGAGGAATCGGTGCTCGGCTGGAAGGAATACGAGATGGAGGTGGTCCGCGACCGCGCGGACAACTGCATCATCGTCTGCTCGATCGAGAACATCGATCCGATGGGCGTGCACACCGGCGACAGCATCACCGTCGCCCCGGCACTCACGCTCACCGACAAGGAATACCAGATCATGCGTGACGCCTCGCTCGCGGTTCTCCGCGAGATCGGCGTCGACACCGGCGGGTCGAACGTGCAGTTCGCGATCGACCCCGAGACCGGCCGCATGGTCGTGATCGAGATGAACCCGCGCGTGTCGCGCTCGTCGGCGCTCGCCTCGAAGGCGACCGGCTTCCCGATCGCCAAGGTCGCGGCCAAGCTCGCCGTCGGCTACACGCTCGACGAGGTTCAGAACGACATCACCGGCGTCACGCCGGCCTCGTTCGAGCCGACCATCGACTATGTCGTGACCAAGATCCCGCGCTTCGCCTTCGAGAAGTTCCCGGGCACCGCGCGCACGCTGTCCACCTCGATGAAGGCGGTGGGCGAGGTCATGGCCATGGGCCGCTGCTTCGAGGAATCGCTGCAGAAGGCGCTCCGCTCGATGGAGACGGGCCTGACCGGCCTCGACGAGATCGAGGTCGCAGGCGGCGCCGGCACCAGCGAGGTCGATGCGCTCCGCTCGGCGCTGGCCCTGCCGACCCCGGATCGTCTGCTGGTCATCGCCCAGGCGCTCCGCGCCGGGCTGACCCCGGAAGAGATCCACGAGGCCTCGGATTACGATCCCTGGTTCATCGAGCGTCTGGCCGGGCTGGTCGCGGCCGAGAAGCAGGTGATCGAGGACGGGCTGCCGGCGGATGCGGCCGGCTGGCGGCGGCTGAAGTCGCTGGGCTTCTCGGATGCGCGGCTGGCGAAGCTCGCCGGTCTCGACGAAGAGATCGTCCGGGCCCGGCGCTGGAAGGCCGGCGTGCACCCGGTGTTCAAGCGGGTCGACACCTGCGCCGCCGAATTCGAGGCGCGCACCCCCTACATGTATTCGACCTACGAGCTGCCCGGCTTCGACGGCATCGTCGAATGCGAGGCGCAGCCCTCGGATCGCACCAAGATCATCGTGCTCGGCGGCGGTCCGAACCGGATCGGCCAGGGCATCGAGTTCGACTATTGCTGTGTCCATGCGGCCTATGCCCTCTCGGAAGCGGGCTACGAGACCATCATGGTCAACTGCAACCCCGAGACGGTCTCCACCGACTACGACACCTCTGACCGGCTTTATTTCGAGCCGCTGACGGTCGAGGACGTGCTGGAGCTGGTGCGGGTGGAAACCTCGCGCGGCACGCTCAAGGGCGTGATCGTCCAGTATGGCGGCCAGACCCCGCTGAAGCTGGCCGAGCCGCTGGAGAAGGCCCAGGTGCCGATCCTCGGCACCTCGCCGGATGCGATCGACCTGGCCGAGGACCGTCGCCGCTTCCAGAAGCTGCTGAACGACCTGGATCTGAAGCAGCCGGCCAACGACACCTGCCACAGCGAGGAAGAGGCGCTGGCCATCGCCCAGCGCATCGGCTTCCCGCTGGTCGCGCGCCCGTCCTATGTGCTGGGCGGCCGGGCGATGGAGATCGTCCACGATCTGGGCGGGCTGTCCTCGTATATGCGCCGGGCGGTGCGCGAGTTCGGCAACAAGCCGGTGCTGCTCGACCGCTTCCTGACCGATGCCATCGAGGTGGATGTCGACGCGCTCTGCGACGGCGAGACCGTGGTGGTCGCGGGCATCATGGAGCATATCGAAGAGGCCGGCGTCCATTCGGGCGACAGCGCCTGCACCCTGCCGCCCTATTCTCTCGATGACGAAATCATCGCCGAGATCCGCCGGCAGACCGAGGCGCTGGCCCTGAAGCTCGGCGTGGTCGGGCTCATGAACGTGCAGTTCGCGGTCAAGGACCGGGAGATCTACATCCTGGAGGTCAACCCGCGCGCCAGCCGCACCGTGCCCTTCGTCGCCAAGGCGGTCGGCCGGCCGATCGCCAAGATCGCCGCCCGGATCATGGCGGGCGAGAAGCTGGGGGCCTTCGATCTGGCCGAGCGCAAGGTCGACCATATCGCGGTCAAGGAAGCGGTCTTCCCGTTCGCCCGCTTCCCCGGCGTCGACATCCTGCTCGGGCCCGAGATGAAGTCGACCGGCGAGGTCATGGGCCTGGACACCGATTTCGGCCGCAGCTTCGCCAAGGCGCAGCTGGCGGCGGGCGTGCGCCTGCCGACCTCGGGCCGGGTCTTCGTCTCGGTGCGCGACGACGACAAGGACGCGATGGTAGAGATCGCCCGCGGCCTGAAGGCCCAGGGCTTCGAGATCGTCGCCACCCGCGGCACCGCCAGGGTGCTGGCCGATGCGGGCATCCAGGTCGAACTGGTCAAGAAGGCCCATGAGGGCCGGCCGAACATCATCGACCAGATCAAGGACCGCCGGATCGACATGGTGTTCAACACCACCGCCGGGTCTCAGGCGATTTCGGACAGCTACTCGCTGCGCCGCGAAACCCTGATGAACAAGGTGCCCTATTTCACCACCGTCGCCGGCTGCCGGGCGACCGTTCAGGCGATCGCGGCCATCCGGGCCGGCACGCTTGAAGTCCGGTCCCTGCAATCCTATTCTGCCTGAGAAGGCCGCAGAAAACGGCTGATCGACATGCGGGGCCGATGAAAATCGGCCCCGCATGTGTTCCTGTTGTCGTGCTGCAGGTGCACAGCGATCTCGTGCACAACCGACGTTCGGCTGCCGGAAAGCCCGGCCGCCGCGCGCTGAACTGCTGCGGCATGAATTCCTGTCAACCGCGGAACGGCATTCCCTCCGACGATCGCCTGACCGTTCGACGACCAACGTGGAAAGCGTCATACCCATGGAAAAAGTTCCCATGACGTTGGAAGGCTTCGACCGACTGACCGCCGAACTCAAGCATCTGAAGACGGTGGCCCGTCCCGAGGTGATCAACGCGATCGCCGAAGCCCGGGCGCATGGCGATCTGTCGGAGAACGCCGAGTACCACGCGGCGCGAGAGCGCCAGAGCTTCATCGAGGGCCGCATCGCCGAGCTGGAGGACAAGCTGTCCCGCTCGGAGGTGATCGACCCCACCAAGCTGTCGGGCGACCGGGTCAAGTTCGGCGCGACGGTCACCGTCGTCGACGAAGAGACCGAGGAAGAGACGAGCTACAAGATCGTCGGCGTGGACGAGGCCGACCTCAAGATCGGCCGCATCTCCGTCACCTCGCCGATGGCGCGGGCGCTGATCAACAAGGCGGTGGGCGAAACCGTCGAGGTCGCGACCCCCAAGGGCCGCCGCTCCTACGAGATTCTGGCGGTGAGCTTCAGCTGAAGCCGGCAACCCCGCCGCAGACATGAAGGGCCGGCCCTCCCGAGCGGAAGGGCCGGCCCCTTTCCTTTCAGCGGCTCGCCTCGCCCGTCACTCCCGCACCTGCCGCGCCACGAAGCGGGCGAGCGGGGGGCCGAGCAGGACGACCAGGAAGAAGCGCATGGTCTGCAGGGCCATGACGAAGCCGATATCGACGCCGCGGCTGGAGGCGGCGATGATCGCGACCGTATCCAGCCCGCCGGGGCTGGTGGCCAGATAGGCCGACAGAAGGTCGATGCCGGTCAGCTGCGTCAGCACCCAGGCAAGGCCCGCGCAGAAGCCGATCAGCACCGCGATCGAGACCAGGATGGTGGGCAGCGCCTTCAGCGCATGCATCAGCACCGCCCGGGTGAAGCCCAGGCCCACGCTCCAGGCCAGCACGGCGTAGCTGGCCGCCAGCAGCCATTGCGGCAGCTGAATGGTCATGAGGCCGGTGGCGCTGAGCACGGCGCCGCCGATCATCGGCAGCATCAGGCCTGCCGCCGGCACCGGGATCAGCCGGCCGGCCGCCACGCCGGCCGCGGCGAGTGCCAGCGTCTCGGCGAAGGCGAGCGGCTGGATCGGCGGGAACCAGACGATCGGGGCCGCCGCCCCCGCCTCCCCCGCCAGCAGGAAATGCGCAAGCAGGGCGGCGGCAAAGGCCACGAACAGCACGCGGGTATACTGCATGAAGGCGACGAGCCGGGCATCGGCGCCGAAGGCTTCGGCCATCACCACCATCGCCGAAGCGGCACCGGCCGAGGTGCCCCAGACGCCGGTCGTGCCCGGCAGGATATGGTTGCGCGCGATCACCCAGCCGAGCGCGCCGCTGAGCAGGATGGTGGAGAGCACGATCCCAAGGAAGATCGGCCAGTCTTCGGCCACCGTCACCAGAATCTCGGGCCGCACCGAGCCTGCGATCATGCAGCCCAGCACCGACTGGGCCATCAGGAAGGTGATCCGCGGCATCTTCAGCCCGACCCCGCCCAGCGCCAGCAGAATGCCTGAGACCATCGGTCCCAGCAGCAGCGCCGCCGGCAGCTGGATCCAGATCAACCCCGCCGTCAGCGGCACCGAAACGATCGGCAGCAGCAGCCAGCGCAGCCAGAGGGGAAGGGTCGGCAACGACATCGGATCGGGGTTCTTCCGCAAACGAAAACGGCCGCTTTCACCCGAAAGCGGCCGTTCGGATCGTTTTGCACCGAACCATGATCGGCCCCGCGGCACAACCACCACCCCCGCCCCCAGGGGTCTGCGGTTTCCGCACGGCTCGGGATCAGTCGTCCTCGCCGGTGGGCTCTTCGGCCTCCAGCAGCTCGATCGGCACCCCCGGCTCATACTTCGAGGTCCGGATGGTGAGCGAGGTGCGGACGTGGCGCACCGGCGGCGCCGCGGTCAGCCGGGTGGTCAGAAACCGCTGATAGGCGTCCCAGTCCTTGGCGACGATCTTCAGCAGGAAATCGGTCTCACCCGCCAGCATGTAGCACTCGCGGACCTCGGGCCAGCTCTGGACCAGCGCCTCGAACTTCTTGAGGTCGAGATCGGCCTGGCTCTCCAGCCCGACCCGGGCGAAGACGGTGACCGAGAAGCCGAGATGTTCAGGATCGAGTTCCGCGCGATACCCGCGCACGAAGCCCGCCTCTTCGAGGGCCCGGACGCGCCGCAGGCAGGGCGGTGCCGAGATGCCCGCCCGACGGGCGAGTTCCACATTGGTGATGCGGCCGTCGGACTGGAGATCGGCAAGGATCTTCCGGTCGATGGTGTCGAGTTTTACCCGCGCCATAGTGTCGCTGACTCCCTTCCCCCGTCACGGGCCCGTGCGTGCGGGCGAACGTGATCGCTGGGCAGTCTATAGCAATATTACCCGGGCCCATAGCGGCAGTTTGCGGTTCTGTCGCGACCCATGGGCCATTCGATGGTCTTCATCTGGTGCCGGTTTCAGGCGAACCGCGGCCGGGGGTTGCCCCTCAGCACCCGAGGCGAAGCGGTTCCGTTCCGGCGCCGCGGACTTTATAGTCCGCCGGAAGGGCTCTCAAGCACGAAACGATCTTTCAGGACCGACCTTCCGTAATGTCATACCGCAGGCAGCCATGACCGATCCGCGCAACACGGGACAGCCGCAGCCGCAGCCACACGTCTGCGTGCTGACCGACGACCGCGCCGGTAACAATGCGCAAGCCCTCGGCGTCGCCGAGGCGCTGGGCTGGCCGATCACCGAGATCCGGCTGTCCTATACCCGGCTGGTCCGCCTGCCCAATCTGATCCGCGGCACCACGACGCTCGGTCTTTCCACATCCGCCGCTGCGGCCCTCGACGCCGTGGCGGCGCCCGACATCGCCATCGCGGCCGGGCGCCGGGCGACGCCGGCGCTCCGCCGGCTGAAGCGGCGCTTCCCGCAGATGATCGCCGTCCAGATCATGTGGCCGGGCGAGCCCAGCCGCGGGCTGGACCTGATCGCCGTGCCGGCCCATGACCGCATCGCCCGCGAAAGCGACCGCCACCCGCGGCTGCTGGTGACCCTGGGCGCGCCCAACCGCGTCACCCCTGCCCGCCTTGCCGAGGCGGCCGGCAGCTGGGAGCCCCGCTTCGCCGCCGCCGGCATGGGGGCGGGCACAGCGCCGCGGATCGGCCTGCTGGTCGGCGGCACCACCAAGCGCATGCCCTTCGGCCCCGAAGATGCCCGCCATCTGGCCCGGCTGGTCGCCGATCTGGCCGCCCGCCACGATGCCCGGATCCTGGCGACCAACAGCCGCCGCAGTGGCGCCGAGGTGACAGCGGCGCTGAGCGACGTGTTCCAGGCCACACGGCCGGGCGCTTTCTGGCTCCATGATGTGGCAATGGGCGGCGACAATCCCTATTTCGGCATACTGGGTGTGGCGGATCTGATCGTGGTCACCGGCGACAGCATGTCGATGGCCTCGGAAGCCGCCAGCACCGGCCGGCCGGTCGCGATCCTGCCCATAACGGGGGAGGCATCGAAAGAGGCACGGCTGCACCGGGCGCTCTACGCCCTGGGTGCGGCCCGCCCGCTCGATGCCGACTTCGTCGCCCGGGGTGAGATTGCCTGGCGCTACCCGCCGCTGGACGATGCCCAGGCGGTGGCGGCGCAGATCCGGCGGTTGGTGCTGGCAAATCCGGCCGTTTCCCGCTAGCTTCCCCGCCCCTCCCTGCTGCCGCCGGGTAGCGGGGGTCAGGGTTCAGGCCGTCCGCCGCCCGTCACATGTCCTGCTCTGGAAAGGCCGCCACGTCATGAGTGCCACCCATCGCACCAAGGTCCTCATTCTGGGATCCGGTCCCGCCGGCCTGACCGCCGCGATCTATGCCTCGCGCGCCATGCTGGAGCCGATCCTGGTCCATGGGCTTCAGCCGGGCGGCCAGATGACGATCACCACCGATGTCGAGAATTTCCCGGGCTTCCCCGACGTGATCCAGGGTCCCTGGCTGATGGAGCAGATGCAGAAGCAGGCCGAACATGTCGGCACCCGCTTCCATCACGACATCATCACCGATATCGACCTGAAGACCCGCCCCTTCGTCGCCACCGGCGACAGCGGCGACCGCTATGTCGCCGATGCGGTGATCATCTCCACCGGCGCCCAGGCGAAATGGCTGGGCCTGCCCGACGAGGAACTCCTGAAGGGCTTCGGGCTGTCGGCCTGTGCGACCTGCGACGGGTTCTTCTACCGCAACCGCACGGTCGCCGTGGTCGGCGGCGGCAACACCGCGGTCGAAGAGGCGCTCTACCTCACCAATCATGCCGACAAGGTCTATCTGATCCACCGGCGCGATGCGCTCCGGGCCGAGAAGATGCTGCAGGAGCGGCTGTTCGCCAACCCGAAGATCGAGATGATCTGGAATGCCGTGGTCGACGGCTATCTGGCCGGCGGCGAGCCCCGCGGGGTGACCGGCGTGCGGCTGAAGGACACCGCCGACGGCAGCCTGCGGGACCTCACTGTCGACGGCGTGTTCATCGCGATCGGCCATGCCCCCGCCACCGCCCTGTTCCAGGGCCAGCTGGAGCTGGACGAGGAAGGCTATCTGATCACCCGTCCCGACAGCACCCGCACCAGCATTCCGGGCGTGTTCGCGGCCGGCGACGTGCAGGACAAGGTGTTCCGGCAGGCCGTCACCGCCGCCGGAACCGGCTGCATGGCGGCGCTGGAAGCCGAGCGTTTCCTGGCCGGAACCACCCATGCACCGGCCGATGCCGTCGCGGAATGAGCACATGCGGCCGCACCGAAAACGGCGCGGCCGCGCTCAGGACCTTTGAAGACCGGCGCATCGCGCCGTAAGATCGTCGAAACACCAGCAGCGGACCGGGTGACGGCAGGGAGCCAGACGTCGCCACCCGGCAGCATCAGCGGAGCCGCGCGAGCCTGACATGGACTGGGACCGGGTCAAGATCTTCCACACCGTCGCCGAGGCCGGCAGCTTCACGCATGCAAGCGAGTTGCTGAACCTCAGCCAGTCGGCGATCAGCCGACAGATCAGTGCGCTGGAGGAGAGCCTGGGCGTTCCCCTGTTCCACCGCCACGCCCGCGGCCTGATCCTCACCGAACAGGGTGAGCTGCTGCGCAACACCGCCCGCGACGTCTTCGCGAAACTGTCCATGGCCGAGGCCATGCTGACCGAAAGCCGCGAACGGCCGAAGGGACCGCTGAAGGTGACGACCACGGTCGCCTTCGGCTCGGTCTGGCTGACGCCCAGGATCCACGGCTTCCTCAGCCTGCATCCGGACGTCACCATCACCCTGCTGCTGGACGACAGCGAGCTGGATCTGGGCATGCGCGAGGCCGACATCGCCATCCGCATGTCGCCGCCCCGCCAGCCGGATCTGGTCAAACGCAAGCTGATGACCATCCGGCACGGCATCTATGCCTCGCCCGATTACGTCAACCGCCAGGGCATGCCCAAGACCCCGGCGGAGCTGGACGACCACAAGCTGATCGTCTTCGGCGAGGACACGGCCGCCCCCATCTCCAACGCCAACTGGATCCTGGATGCGGGCGCCACCCCCGGCAAGGCCCGGCGGCCGATCCTGAAGGTGAACAACATCTACGGCATCATGCGCGCGGTGGAGAGCGGCCTCGGCGTCGCCTCGATCCCCGATTACATGGTGCGCGAGAACGGCAATGTGGTGCAGGTCCTGCCCGAGCTGGAAGGTCCGCAATCCGAGGTCTACTTCGTCTATCACGAAGAGCTGCGCCATTCGAAGCGCATCGCCGTCTTCCGCGACTTCCTGATCCGCGAGATCGAACAGAGCCTGCGCTGACGGGCCACGACGTCGACGAGCTTCCCGCCGACGGGTGACGACCGGGCCGCAAGGCAGACCGAGGGGCGGCAGGGGGTCAGAGGTCCTCTGCCGCCTCTTCCGTTGAATCGTCATTGGTTGCGACGCGGTTGCGGCCCGAGCGCTTGGCGGCGTAAAGCGCCTTGTCGGCCCTGGAAAGCACCCGGTCGATGTCGTCGCCGGGGGCCGAGAAGCGGGCCAGGCCGAAGCTGGCGGTCAGCCGGATCTCGTCGCCCTTCCAGGGCATGCGGATGGCGGCGGTCGTGGCCCGCAGGCGCTCCGCCACCTCGTCAAGCTCTGCCGCGCCGATCCCCGGCAGCAGCACGGCGAATTCTTCGCCGCCCAGCCGGCCGACCAGATCATCCTCGCGCAGCGTTTCGGACATCCGGCCCACGAACAGGCGCAGGGCCTCGTCGCCGGCCGCATGGCCGAAGCGGTCGTTGATCGTCTTGAAACGGTCCAGATCGGCCATGATCACGCCCGAGGAGCGCCCCTCATGGCGCCACTGGTCGGCAAGATGGGCCGCCACATCCATGAAATGGCGGCGGGTGGCGGCGCCGGTCAACTCGTCGACCGCAGCCAGCGCTTCCAGCCGGTGGGCCAGGGCCTCACGCGTGCGGACCTCGGCTTCCAGCCGCTGGTTCAGCCGGCGCAGTTCTTCCTGCATGCGATCCGAAAGACGGACCAGGCGGCGCTGTTCCCGATAGCCCTGGCGATAGGCGCGCATCAGCGTCCGCACGCCATCGGAGACTTCCTCCAGCTTGCGGAGCATCTCCTCGCTCTGGGCGATCATCGCCTCTTCCTGGTCGAAGAGCGAGAAATCCCCCGTCGTCGCCGGCTCGGGCAGGGTCTTCACCCTGGTCACCTTGGGCCTGGTCATCTCACGTCATCCCGATCAGTCGCCACCATCTCCGTCCGCGCACATGACGAAGTCGATGTGCTCCAGGTCGGATGCGAAATCCTCCCCGAATTCCTCCATCGTCTCATCATCCGGAGCAAAGTGCCAGTTCACAGTGACCGTGCGTCCATCTGCCGCCGATTCTTCCAACATCTGGAAAATGTTCATCAAAGCTTTCGCACTCGATGAGTTGAAGTAGATCAGCGAGATGTCCACCGTGACGCTGGGTCCGTCTTCGGCCAGGAAACTGCGCAGCGCATACAGGATCGGCCCGTAGAAGGCGGCGGCGTCCTCAGGGTAGGACTCGCCCGCCATCGAGAACCGGCCGGCGACCGGATCGAAACGCACCGCCGGCGACCGGTCGGTGGCAGCGATCTCGATGGCGAGGGGGGAGTCGGAAGCGGTCATATGAACACCTTGAGGCCATAGAAGGTGGTCTGAGCGTCGATTTCGAAGAAATCATACTCGATGGGGGCACTGGCACGACGGGCGATCTCGATCAGCCCGAGCGTCGCGCCCTTGCTGTCGACATCGGGGTCTTCTTTCAGCTTCTGGCGGTAGAGCGCCTTCAGTTCATCGGGCGACAGGGCCGCGATCTCGGCCAGCCGCTGGCGCAGGCGCGGTGCCCGCGCCGCGTCGATCACATTGGCGCAGATCACGAAGAACCGGCCGTCTTCCTTGCCCACCGTCACGATGCCCGAGCGTGCGGCATCGTCGTCGGGGCCATGGGCATCATCGGAATAGCGGATGATGTTCTGGACCTGCTCGACGAAAACCGAGAACACCCGGCGGGTCAGATTGCGGTCGGTGGCGTCCTGCTCCAGCTTGCGGCGCAGCGCTTCCCCCAATGAGAACAGAATGCCTTCGGACATGATGCCGCTATAGATCAGCATCAGCTTGTTGGCCTGTATCTGGGTGCGGAAATCGTAAAGGTCTCGGGCCAGCACCTCTCGGCTCCTCGGACATATGCCGCATCGCATGCGACGTCGGCGCGTTACGGTTCGTCGGGGGTTGGGGTCGGGGTTGGAGTTGGGGTCGGGTGGCCTGCGGTCGTGCTGCCATCGGCCAGAGGCCCGGGCAGGCGCGGCCGGAAGGCCACCAGGGTCATGTCGTCGCGCCGGGCCTCGGCCCCGCGCCAGTCGTCGAGCGCCGCCGTCAGCGCCCGCAGCCGGTCCGCCAGCGGCAGATCGGCATGGCTCGCCAGCAGGGCCGCCATCCGGCGCCGGCCGAACAGCCGCCGCGACGGCCCGCCGACATGGTCGGTCACGCCGTCGGTCCACAGATGGAAGCTCTCCCCCGGCCGGACCTGATGAAGATGGACCGGAATGCGCCCAGGCGGCGGCAGGGTCCGGTAGCCCAGGCTGCGACGCACCCCGGTGATCGACGAGACGCCGTCGGGGCCGACCACGGTCAGCGACAGCCCGGCGCCGGCGAAGGCAACCGTCCCGGCCGCCTCGTCATAGAGGCAGACCGCGGCATCGACCCCGTCATCCGAGGCATCATGCCCGCCCGGATCCGGCCGGTCCTGGCGCAGCCGCGCCCGCAGCCGCCAGTCCAGCTCCGCCAGGATCAGATCGGGTGCCGGCATGCTTGCCACGTCCAGGATCGCCTTCAGCTCCGAGGCGACCACCAGGGTCATGAAGGCGCCCGGCACGCCGTGACCGGTGCAATCCGCCAGCAGGATCAGGCATTTGCCGTCGCGGCGTTCCATCCAGCAATAATCGCCGCCCACCACATCCAGCGGCTCCCAGAGCAGGGCGATATCGGCCATTGCCGGCGCCAGCACCGCAGGGTCGGGCAGGATGCCCTCCTGGATCCGGCGGGCATAGCGGATGCTCTCCATCACCTGGCGGTTTGCGGTTTCCAGCTCGACATTCTTCTCGACCAGCGCCGCCTGGGCATCCTGCAGCGCCTCCAGCAGGCGGCGGGCATCGTCGCCGGCGCGCAGCCCCGCCACCATCCGGTTGAAGGCGGCGGCCGCCTGGCCCAGCTCGTCGTCGGTCGGCTCGTCCAGCGTGGTCCAGCTCTTGTGTTCCACCTGGCGCATCGCCCGCAGCATCCGCCCCAGCGGCTGCACGACCAGCCGGCGCATGGCGAACTGCACCGTGATCGACAGGGCGCCGGTCAGCAGCAGCACGGCGAAGGCCGCCGTCGCCACCTGCAGGATCGCAATCCGGTTCAGCTCCCCGGTGGCGAAGGCCACCTCCAGCGTGCCGACCTTGATATGCCCCTGCGGCTCTATGATCGTGCGCGAAACGGTGATCGCGCCGCTGCCGGGCTCGGGCGGGGTGCCGGTCTCGAACAGCATCTCGTCATTGTCGTCCAGCACCCGGGCGTAGCGGAAACCCCGGTCGCTGACCAGCGCTTCGACCTGCGGCTCGAACACCGTGCGGTCCAGATACCAGAGCGGAGTGGCGATGGCGGCGGCGGTCAGATCGGTCAGCACCCCGGCGCGACGCTCCAGCGCCCGGCGCTGATCGGTCCAGGTGATCCAGGCGATGCTGCCCTGGATCAGCAGCACGATCAGCATCACCACCGGCAGGGTACGGCGGAACAGCTTGGCGGCCAGCGAGCGCTTCGGCGCGCCGGCGGCCTGTGGCCGGCCCACCGCCGCCCGCCCCATTGCCGCCCGGGACAACGTTTCGCGTTTTTCCGTCATGCCCGCCTCCGGCGCATTGCCCGCCGTTCCCCCATCAGTCTTCCCTGAACGTCGCCGGGTCCAGCCCATAGGCGTGCCAGAGCGGCGCCAGCCGGCCGGCACGGTCCAGCCGGGCCAGAAGCCCCCGGATCGCGGCGGCATCCGGATCCAGCCCCGGCCGGGTCAGCACCCGCAGATCGTAAAGCTGATCGACCTGATCCGACACCAGCAACCGCGCCAGATCATTGGGCCGATCGGCAAGATAGCGGCTGAGGAAGGATTGCGTCACCACCCCCGCCTCCACCCGTCCCAGCAGCACCAGTTCGATGACCGCGGCATTGTCGTTCACCAGCACCAGGTCGAAGCGGCGGCGCATCTCGTCGGGGTCGCCGGCGAAATCCGCGAAGGCGTAGTGATAGCCCAGGATGGCGGCGATTTTCGTCGCCTTGACGCCGGCGAACCAGGATTTGTCGCGCCCGGCGTAAAGCTGGGCGATGAACACCTCGCGATCGGTCGCGATCGTGTCGGAGACGTCGAGCGGAATGTCCCGCCGGCTCCAGCCCCAGCCGGCCATTTCGAAGAACATCACGTCGAAACGGCCGCGGGCGAAATCGTCATAGCGCCTGAGCGGCGTGGTCGGCACCAGCTCGAAGCGCCACGTGTCCTGGATCTGGTTCAGCAGGGCGATCAGCTCCACCGTCAGCCCCTGCGGCCCCGTTCCGCCCTCGCCGAACGAGACATAGGGCGCGAACTGATAGCCGCCGACCCTGACGATCTTCGGCTCCGCCCCCGCTGCCATTGCCGCCTGAGCCAGGACGCCGGCCACGGTGATCACGGCTGCCGCCAGCATCATCATCAGCCGATGCAACGCAGTTGACCCCCCGCAATCCCGTTCCTAAAGGCAATCGGTGACATGACGGGATACGGCAAGAGTGGCCCGTTCACGACGGTGGAGATTATCAACAATGCACGCCAATGCCTACAGCATGCGGCGGTGCCGCCTGCCGTTTCACGGCCGGATTGCATCATGTTTCCGCAGCACGGCGCGAGACGTTGGTTCGTGATGCGTAAAGCAGTGGTGACCTGCTGCTTTTCATCCGTCTGTCACAATGCTTACGCGCAAAAAGAAAGCCATGCACAACGTGCATGGCTGAACTGACGTCGTGCCTCTGGCACTTCGACCTCAGGCGTCCTATATGCACTGCAACATCGTCGAGGTTAGCCTCCGATGCCACGGAAGCCGGCGGCTCCCCCGCTTGTTTCCGCGTCCGGGTCTCCCCCCGGATGTCAGGTCTCCCTGACCTTTTTTGCGTCTCCCAGACGTGAAGCCTCCCTGTCAGACTTCAGCCGGGCCTTCGGGCCCGGCTTTTTTTTGCCGCCGGGCCTCTTTTTGCGCTCGGGCCTGCAAATACGAAAGCCCGGGCGGGGATGTCTGGCCGGCCCCGCCCGGGCTTTTCGCTTCAATCCGTCAGTCTTTGCTGACGGTCGGTCTTTGCTGAGCTTGTCCGTTGTTATGCATCGCGCGTCTCGTCGCGAGGCCCGGTTCGTGCCGGGCCGGCAGCTCTTGCGGCTGCTGCTGTGGTTGTCCGGCGCCATCTTCGGGCGTCCGGATAAAGATGGGCGTTTCCTCCTGCGCCACATCGGACCGGCGCGGCATCTGCCGCAGCGGAAGCGCGAAGGACGGAAGCGGCCGACGGGCCTGCGCAACGGTTCCGCAAGGGGCCTCCCCTCCCCTCGGGACTGCAGCACCCCAAGGATGCTGCAGCGATGCGGGCGCTCACCATGCCCGGAGGGTCGCTCCGGGGCCGGGCCTGGATCCGGGGCGTGTCTCGGCGCCCCGGCGTGTCGTGTGCGCTGCCAGGCCTGGCAGGATGATCGCAGATCCGCAGTCGCTTCGCTGCGCGGCCGACATCGGCCGTTCCGTCCATCAGACCGTCGGCGAACCTCCCCAGCTCCGCCTTCAGCCTGTCGCGACCGTCTTGTCGTCCGGTCCGACGATGTGCGCCAATATGACGCAGCCCGCCGTTCTGCGCAAGTCCGTTCTGCGTTTGCTGCATAGCGGAATGGCACGAAGCCCGGCGGACTGTCTTCTGTCGTTGAAACTTTGGCGCTGCGGGATGGCCCTGCCCGGCTTCAGCGGAACAGGCGGTCGCCGTCGCGGATATCGGTATAGAGCCCGGCGATCTGGTCGCCATAGCCGTTCCACTTCAGCGTCGGGATCTCTTCGCCGGTGTCGATCACCTGTTCGCGCGCCTGGCTCCAGCGCGGATGCGACACCTCGGGGTTCACATTGGCCCAGAAGCCGTATTCCTGGTCCTGCAACTGCTCCCAGAAGCTGACCGGGCGCTCGTCGGTGAAGGTGAAGCGCACGATCGACTTGATCGACTTGAAGCCGTATTTCCAGGGCACCACCAGCCTGAGCGGCGCGCCGTGCTGGCGGGGCAGCGGCTTGCCGTAGATGCCGGTGGCGATGAAGGCCAGTTCGTTTGTCGCCTCGGCCATGGTCAGCCCCTCAACATAGGGCCAGGGCAGCCAGATCGAGCGCTGGCCATGGGCCATCTCGCGATCCTCGAAGGTCTCCATGCGCAGATATTTCGCCCCGGCCTGGGGCTGCGCCAGCCTGACCAGATCGGCGAGCGGAAAGCCGCTCCAGGGTACGACCATCGACCAGGCCTCGACGCAGCGGAAGCGGTAGATCCGCTCTTCCAGCGCCATGCGGCGGATCAGCGCGTCGGCATCCAGCGTCTGCGGCGCATCGACCATACCGTCGATCGTCACCGTCCAGGGCTGGACCTTCAGCTTCTGGGCATCGGGCCAGATCCGCTTATGGGTGCCGAATTCGTAGAAATTATTGTAGGACGAGGCGGTCTTTTCCACCGTCACGGGCCGGCCCGGATCGGCATAGGCCGGGTTGGTCTTCACGGGGTAAAGATCGCTCCAGGGCGTATCGGGGGTGGGGTCTCCCGGCTGATAGGCGAAGGCGCGGCCGGGCATCAGCAGGCCGCCCCCCAGACCGCCCGCAACCGCCCCCGCCATGCCCAGCCCCAGCCCTTTGAGCACCGCGCGGCGGTCGCGCCAGACGGCTTCGGGGGTGACGGCACGCTCGGGCAGCTCCCAGCTGCGGCGGCGGATGATGCGCATGGGTCCGGCTCCTGACCTGCGGAAAACACGGGCGACGTTGAGGGAGATACGCGCCTTTCCGGATAATGGATGCCGCGGCCGCTTGCGCAAAGACCTCACGGTCCCGCTCACGCAGGCGTGATCACCCCGATAAAAACGAACCCCCCGGCCGCAGCACGCGACCGGGGGGCGTCGTCAGAACCGGATCCCTGCGGAAGCTGCGGGATCAGGCCAGTTCGTTGCAGGCGCGCGCGATGCGGCCGCAGGCCTCTTCCAGCACCTCGTCGGCGGTGGCGTAAGAGATGCGGAAATAGGGGTCCAGGCCGAAGGCCGCGCCGTGCACGACGGCGATGCCGACATGTTCCAGCAGATAGGTCGCGAAATCTTCCGACGAGCCGATCACCTGGCCCGACGGGGTCTTCTTGCCCAGCACGCCCTCGCAGGACGGATAGACGTAGAAGGCGCCTTCCGGCACCGGGCAGACCAGGCCCGGCGCCTGGTTCAGCAGGCGGACGACCAGGTCGCGGCGGACCTGGAAGCGGGCCGCACGCTCGGCGATGAAGTCCTGCGGGCCGTTCAGCGCCTCGACGGCGGCCGCCTGGCTGACGGAGGACGGGTTCGAGGTCGACTGCGACTGGATCGCCGTCATCGCCTTGATGATGTTGGCCGGGCCGCCGGCATAGCCGATGCGCCAGCCGGTCATCGAATAGGCCTTGGACACGCCGTTGACCGTCAGCGTGCGGTCATACAGCTCGGGCGCCACCTGGGCGATGGTCGCGAACTCGAAACCGTCATACAGGATGTGCTCGTACATGTCGTCGGTCAGCACCAGCACATGCGGATGACGGACTAGCACATCGGCCAGGGCCCGCAGCTCGGCAGCGCTGTAGGCGGCGCCGCTCGGGTTGCTGGGCGAGTTCAGGATCAGCCACTTGGTGCGGGGGGTGATCGCCGCTTCCAGCTGTGCGGGCTGGATCTTGAACCCGGTCTCGCGGCCGGCCTCGACGAAGACCGGCACGCCCTCGGCCAGCAGCGCCATATCGGGATACGAAACCCAGTACGGCGCCGGGATGATCACCTCGTCGCCCGGGTTCAGCGTCGCCATGAAGGCGTTGTACAGCACCTGCTTGCCGCCGGTGCCGACCACGATCTGGTTCGCCGCGTAATCCAGCCCGTTCTCGCGCTTGAACTTGTTGCGCACCGCCTCGACCAGCGCACGGGTGCCCTGCACCGGCGTGTACTTGGTCTGCCCGTCGCGGATCGCCTTGATCGCGGCGTCCTTGATGTTGTCGGGCGTGTCGAAATCGGGTTCGCCCGCGCCCAGGCCGATGATGTCGCGCCCGGCTTCCTTGAGCTGGGCGGCCTTGGCGGTGACGGCAAGCGTCGGCGACGGCTTGATTCGGGACAGGCGGTCGGCGATCACGGACATTGGATCGGCTCTTCGGCTGGGGACTGGAGGGATGAGCGACATGCCGACCGGTCGCGAGACGACGCTCGGGCGCGCGGCAGAGGTCGTGCGGCAACGTACTCCCGCCCCCCGGGGCTTTCAACGGAAAAGCCCTCATGCAAAAGGGGCTCCGGCCTGCTGACATCTCCTGTCAGGAGGCGGTGCGATCCGCTGCACTCGATCGCTGAAAATCCTGCCGAAGATCCTATATATGGCAGTGGTCCCGCCGCCCGTGCGACGACCCCGCGTCCTGACCGTCTGGAGACCCGATCGCCCATGCCCGTCCTGATGCCCGGCCGCACCTTCGACGACCGCGAGGTCCCGGATCCGATGCCGACCCGTCCGACGGGGCGGGCAGATTTCAACCTGGTCAGCGCTTTCGAGCCGGCCGGCGACCAGCCGACCGCGATCGCCGAACTGCTCGACGGCATCCGCGGCCAAGAACGCGATCAGGTGCTGCTGGGCGTCACCGGCTCGGGCAAGACCTTCACCATGGCCCAGGTGATCGCCGCCGAAGGCCGCCCGGCCCTGATCCTGGCGCCCAACAAGACGCTGGCCGCCCAGCTCTATGGCGAGATGAAGCAGTTCTTCCCCGAGAACGCGGTGGAGTATTTCGTCTCGTATTACGACTATTATCAGCCCGAAGCCTATGTGCCGCGCTCCGACACCTATATCGAGAAGGAAGCCTCGATCAACGAGCAGATCGACCGGATGCGCCATTCGGCCACCCGCGCCCTGCTGGAGCGGCGCGATGTGGTGATCGTGGCCTCGGTGTCGTGCATCTACGGTATCGGCGCGGTCGAAACCTATGCCCGGATGACGCTGGACATCAGGAAGGGCGAGACCATCGACCGGACGGTTCTGCTGAAGAAGCTGGTCGAGCTGCAATATCGCCGCAACGATGCCGGCTTTCAGCGCGGCGCCTTCCGGGTGCGCGGCGATGTGGTCGAAATCTTCCCCGCCCATCTGGAAGACCGCGCCTGGCGGCTGAGCCTGTTCGGCGACGAGGTCGAGGCGATCGTCGAATTCGACCCGCTGACCGGCGAGAAGACCGGCAGCTTCCCCAAGGTGCGCATCTACCCCAACAGCCATTACGTGACGCCCAAGCCGACGCTGGCCCAGGCGGTCAAGCACATCAAGGAAGAGCTGAAGGCGAGGCTTGCCCAGTTCGAGGCCGAGGGCAAGCTGCTGGAGGCCCAGCGCCTGGAACAGCGCACCACCTTCGACATGGAAATGATCGAGGCGACCGGTTCCTGCGCCGGCATCGAGAACTATTCCCGCTATCTGTCGGGCCGGGCCCCCGGCGAGCCGCCGCCGACCCTGTTCGAATACCTGCCGGAGGATGCCATCCTCTTCGTCGACGAGAGCCATGTGACCGTGCCGCAGGTGGGCGGCATGTTCCGTGGCGACTTTCAGCGCAAATCGGTGCTGTCGGATTACGGCTTCCGCCTGCCGTCCTGCGCCGACAACCGGCCGCTGAAATTCGAGGAATGGGACGCGATGCGGCCGCAATCGGTCTTCGTATCGGCGACCCCCGGCCCCTGGGAGCTGGAGCGCACCGGCGGCACCTTCGTGGAACAGGTCATCCGTCCCACCGGGCTGATCGATCCGCCGGTGATCGTGCGGCCCTGCACCCGCCAGGTGGACGATCTTCTGGCCGAGGCGCGCGATACCATCGCGAAGGGCTACCGGGTGCTGGTCACCACGCTGACCAAGCGCATGGCCGAGGATCTGACCGAATACATGCACGAAGCCGGGCTGAAGGTCCGCTATCTGCATTCCGACGTCGAGACGCTGGAGCGGATCGAGATCATCCGCGACCTGCGCAAGGGCGTGTTCGACATCCTGATCGGCATCAACCTGCTGCGCGAGGGGCTGGACATCCCGGAATGCGCGCTGGTCGCCATTCTGGATGCCGACAAGGAAGGCTTCCTGCGCTCCAAGACCTCTCTGGTCCAGACCATCGGTCGCGCGGCACGCAATGTCGACGGCCGGGTGCTCTGCTATGCCGACCACATGACCGACAGCCTGTCCTACGCCATCGCCGAGACCGACCGCCGCCGCGCCAAGCAGATGGCCTATAACCAGGAACACGGCATCACGCCCGAAAGCGTGCGCAAGACCATCGGCGATGCGCTGGGCAGCGTCTACGAGGCCGACTATCTGGAGGTGGAGGTCGAAGAGGCCGATCAGGGCCATCTGGTCGGCCATAATCTCCGCGCCTATAAGGAAGATCTGGAGAAGCGGATGCGCGCCGCCGCCGCCGATCTGGAATTCGAGGAGGCGGCCCGGCTGCGCGACGAGCTGAAGCGCCTGGATGCCGCCGAACTGGGCCTGGCCGAGGGGGCCGGCCCGGCGCTCGCCCCGCCGAAGGGGCGCGGCGGCCGTCTGGACTCGCGGGCGGCCCGGGTCGCGGGCGGCGCCAAGACCGGCGGCCGGCGCGGCGCGCTCAAATCCGGCAAACCCACCGGGCGCAAGCGCGGCTGACGGCGGACGGGCCGCCATGGCGTGGGTTTTGCCACAGCCGGTGCCCCGAAAATCGATCCGCCCCCTGGAACCGCGCGTAGGAGAAGCGGCAGCCCCGTCGTATCATCGCCGTTGCGCAGCACCGGGCATCCGGCCCGGGCGGCGCGACGGGACCGTATTCGGGGCATGACGGCGCCGGACGGACACGCCGAAGGGCGGCCACGGATGCCGAGTGGGGGAACCAGGACGTGCGGATCATCGGGCAGATCATCCTGATCGCGGGCCTTGCCGCGGCCGGCGCCGGCGCGTGGTACGGCTGGGACCGCCTGGCCGGAGGCGAGGCCGGCAAGGCCTCGGCGACGGTGACGCCGGCGACCGTGCGGCCGGTGACGGTCGAACTCGCCGCCGTGACGCCCCGTCAGCTCGCCCGCGTGGTCGAAGCGGTCGGCACCGCCCGCGCCATGGATGCGGTGACGGTCGCCACCAAGATTTCCGGCCGGATCGCGGAACTGAACTTCACCCCCGGCACCACGGTTGAAGCCGGCCGCGTGCTGGCCGCGCTCGACGATGCCGCGGCGCGTGCCAATGTCGCCCAGCTGGAAGCGGCAGTCCACGAGGCCCAGACCCAGCTGGAGCGCACCCGTCAGCTGCGCCAGCGCAATGCCGTCTCCGCCGCGGAATTCGACACCCGCACCACCTCGCTGGCGGGCGCCCGCGCCCAGCTCGCGGCCGCAAGGGCAGAGCTTGCCGATCACAAGGTGGTGGCCCCCTTCTCGGGCCGGGTGGGTCTGCGTCAGGTCAGCATCGGTGCGGTGGTCGGCCCCGATACCGCGATCACCACGCTCGACGACATCGACCCGATCAAGCTGTCCTTCGCGGTGCCCGAAACCGCCCTCGCCCAGCTCAGCGCCGGCCAGACCGTGGCCGCCCGCAGCGCCGCCTATCCCGACGACGCCTTCACCGGCCGGGTGCAGTTCATCGATACGCGCATCGATGTGGCGACCCGTGCCGTCACGGTGGAAGCCGCGGTCGACAACCCCGACGGGCGGCTGAAGCCGGGCATGTTCATGGCCGTGACCCTCACCCTCGACCCCGGCCCCGACGTGCCGACCATCCCCGAGGCCGCGATGATCCGCGAAGGCAGGCTCGCCTATGTCTATGTCGCCGGCACCGACGGCGTCGCCCGGCGGCGGATCATCGAACCCGGCCGCCGTCAGGACGGGCTGATCGAGGTGCTGAAGGGGCTGGAGCCGGGCGAACCGGTGGTGGTGGCCGGCCATCAGCGCCTGCGCGACGGCGCACCGATCACCGTTGCAACCGGAACCGGCACCCCGCCGGCCACCGCCGGCTGATGCCCTCCCCGCTGTCGATCCGGGTGCCGTCATGATCCTGTCGGACGTCTCCATCAAGCGCCCGGTCTTCGCGACCGTCCTGTCGCTGCTGCTCGTGGTTCTGGGCCTGTCCGCCGCCATCCGCCTGGCGGTGCGCGAATACCCGGATGTCGACACGCCGGAAGTGTCGATCTCCACCGCCTATCGCGGCGCGCCGGCCTCTCTGGTCGAAACCCAGATCACCGAAATCGTCGAGGGCGCGGTCAGCGGCATCGAGGGCATCCGCAGCATGCGCTCGGTCAGCCGCGACGGCCGGTCCTATGTCTCGATCGAATTCAATGTCGACCGCGACCTGGAAGCCGCGACGAACGACGTGCGCGACAAGGTCGCCCAGGTGATGGACGACCTGCCCGAGACCGCCGATCAGCCGATCATCTCCAAGGCCGATGCCGATGCCCGGGCGATGCTGTGGGTGACGCTGACCTCGGATGCGCGGGATTCGCTGGCCCTCACCGACTATGCCGACCGCTATATCGTCGACCGGCTGTCGGTGGTGCCGGGCGTCGCCTCGGTCTATATCGGCGGCGAGCGGCGCTATGCGATGCGGATCTGGATCGACCGGCAGGCGCTGGCGGCGCGCGGGCTGACCGTCACCGACATCACCGCCGCGCTCAACCGCGAGAATCTGGAACTCCCGGCCGGCAGCATCGAGACCACCAATCGCGAGGTCACGATCCGCACCGACACCCGCTTCGCCGGCGAGGATGATTTCCGCCGCCTGATCCTGGCCGGCGGCACCGATGGCAGCCCGATCCGGCTGGGCGATGTCGCCCGGGTGGAGGTCGGCGCCGAAGACTACAAGAACGAGATCCGCTCCAACGGCATGTCGGGCATCGGCATCGGCGTGATCCGCCAGTCGAAGGCCAATACGCTCGACGTCGCCAATGGCGTGCGGGCCGAGATCGAGCAGATCCGCACCAGCCTGCCCCCGGACATCCGGGTCGCCTATTCCTATGACGAGAGCCTGTTCATCTCGGAAGCGATCTACGAGGTGATGCATGCGCTGGTGATCGCGCTGCTGCTGGTGGTCGGCATCATCTTCATCTTCCTGCGCTCGATCGCGGCAACGCTGGTGCCGGCTGTGGCGATCCCGGTCTCGGTGATCGCCTCGCTCACCGTGCTGGGCGCGCTCGGCTTTTCGATCAACGTGCTGACCCTGCTGGCGCTGGTGCTGGCGATCGGGCTGGTGGTCGACGACGCGATCGTGGTGCTGGAGAACATCCATCGCCGCATCGAGGAAGGCGAACCGCCGCTGCTCGCCTCGCTGCGCGGCTCGCGCCAGATCGCCTTCGCGGTGATCGCGACCACGCTGGTTCTGATCGCGGTCTTCGTGCCGATCTCGTTCATGGAGGGGCGCACCGGCCGGCTGTTCGGCGAATTCGGCATCGCCATGGCGGCCTCGGTCGCCTTCTCGATGCTGGTCGCGCTGACCCTGACGCCCATGATGTGCAGCAAGCTGCTGCGCGCACCGGGCAAGGCCAATGCCGCCGAGCGGCTGAGCCAGCGCTTCTTCGACGGCATGAACCGGGTCTATGACCGCATCCTGGGCTGGGCGATGGCGGCGAAGCTGGTGGTGATCGCGATCGCGATCGGCATTTCGGTGGTCGCCGGCATCCTCTACGACGTCATCCCCCGCGAATTCGCGCCCACCGAAGACCGTGGCAGCTTCATCGTGGTCGTCCAGGCCCCCAAGGGGGCGAGCTACGACTACACCAGCCGCAATGTCGAAAAGGTGGAAGAGATCCTGCGGCCGCTGGTCGATCGCGGTGTCGCCTCGATCGTCTTCACCATCGTCTCCCCCGGCTCCAACCGCCCCTCGCCGGTGGATCGCGCCTTCGTGATCGTGCGCCTGGCGCCCTGGTCGGAGCGCGATGTCCGCCAGGCCGATCTGGTGCGCGAGGTGTTGCCCAAACTCTCGGCGGTGCCGGGCGTGCGGGCGGTGCCGGTCAACCCGCCGGGGCTGGGCCAGCGCGGGTTTTCGGATCCGCTGGAAGTGGTGGTCGCCGGGCTCGACCGCGAGGACGTGAAGGCCTGGAGCGACATCATGCTCCGCCGGCTGCAGGACAATCCGCAGCTGACCAACGTCAACAGCGACTATGAAGAGACCAAGCCCCAGCTCGACGTCTCGGTCGACCGCGAGCGGGCGGCCGCCCTCGGCATCACGGCCCAAGAGATCGGCGGGACGCTGGAGGTGATGTTCGGCAGCCGGACCGTCACCCGCTTCGAGGATCGCGGCGAACAGTACGACGTGGTCCTCCAGGCCGCCGATGCCGATCGTGCCGCGGCGCGCGACCTCTCCAACGTCTTCGTGCGCGCCGGCACCGACGGCTCGCTGGTGCCGCTGTCCAATCTGGTGCGCATGGAAGAGGTGGCGGTGCCGCCCGAACTGCGCCGCGTCGACCGCCTGCCCGCCATCACCATCGAAGCCGGCCTCGCCGAAGGCTATGGTCTCGGCAATGCGATCGAAGAGGTCCGCCGGATCGCCGCCGAGGAACTGCCGACGGCTGCCCGCGTCACTTTCGATGGCCAGTCGCGCGAATATGTCGATGCCGGCGCCGGCGTAATGATCGTCTTCGCGCTCGCCATTCTGATCGTGTTCCTGGTGCTGGCGGCCCAGTTCGAAAGCTGGATCCACCCGGTGATCATCCTGCTGGCGGTGCCGGTGGGGCTGACGGGGGGCCTGGCCGGCGTCTGGCTGTCGGGCGGCAGCTTCAACATCTACAGCCAGATCGGCATGGTGATGCTGGTCGGGCTGATGGCCAAGAACGGCATCCTGATCGTCGAATTCGCCAACCAGCTCCGCGACGAAGAGGGCCTGTCGCCGGCCGCCGCCGCCCGGAAATCGGCCGTGCTGCGCCTGCGCCCGATCCTGATGACGACGATCGCGACCGTGCTGGGCGCGGTGCCGCTGGCCATGGGCCATGGCGCCGGTGTGGAAAGCCGCAGCGCACTGGCGGTGGTGGTGATCGGCGGCATGTCGCTCGCCACCATGATGACCCTGTTCCTGGTGCCGGTGCTCTATGCGATGCTGGCGGGCTTCACCCGCCCGGCGGGCTCGATCGCAAAGCGCCTGACCGAGCTTGACCGCAACCACCCTTCGGCCCATGTCGGTGCCGAGGGCCATGGCGGTGAAGATGGCACCGCCGCCCGCGAAACCGGGCCAGGCCGCCCGTTGCCCGGCCCCGGGGAATGATCCCGGGGGCGGCATCATCGGGGGCCGGGCGTCGTTTCGGTCCCCGACACCAACCACGGACCCCGACATGACCACCAGCCCGACATCACGTCCCGCAGACGGGGCCCGCCCCCTGCCCGCCCTGCCGCGCGCCGCCCTCGTCACCGGCGGGGCCAGGCGGATCGGCCGGCGCATCGCGCTGGACCTCGCCGCCGACGGCTATGCGGTCGCGGTGCATTACAACGGCTCGGCCGGGGCGGCCGAGGCGGTGTCGGCCGAGATCCGGAACGGCGGCGGCCGGGCGGTGGCGCTGAAGGCCGATCTGGCGGTGGAGGACGAGGTCGCCACGCTGATGCCGCGCGCCGTCGATGCGCTGGGGCCGATCGGGGTGCTGGTCAACAATGCCTCGACCTTCGAATACGACGCCGTCACCACGGCCACTCGCGAAAGCTGGGATTTTCATATGGAGGTCAACCTGCGGGCGCCGTTCGTGCTGTCGCAGGGCTTCGTGCAGCAGCTGCCGGCCGCGGCCGGTGGCGCGATCATCAACCTGATCGACCAGCGGGTCTGGAATCTGACGCCCCATTTCATGACCTACACGGTCAGCAAGGCCGGGCTGTGGACGCTGACCCGCACCCTGGCGATGGCGCTGGCCCCGCGGATCCGGGTGAACGCGATCGGCCCCGGCCCGACGCTCGCCAGCATTCACCAGGATGATGCCGGCTTCCGCGAGCAGTGCGAGAAGATGCCGCTCCGGCGCGGCACCTCGCCCGAGGAGATTTCCGAGGCGGTGCGCTTCCTGATCGGTGCCCAGGCGATGACCGGGCAGATGCTGGCACTGGATGGCGGCCAGCATCTGGGCTGGGCCCAACCGCCCCATGCACATGATGCGGCACTGGACTGAAGCTCGACGCGACGCGCCGGGCGGTGTAGGACTCCTGCCGCCCGGGCCGGTCTTCCGGTACCGCCTGCGATCTGATGCCGCCCCCATCCGGGAGAGCCCCTTGACCGATCCGATCCAATTGCGTGCCGTCCCCCAGCCGGACCACCGGCCGTCGCGACGCCGCCTGTTCATCCGCGATCTGGTGATCGCCTGCGATATCGGCGTCCATGCGCATGAACATGGGCAGCCGCAGCGGGTGGCGTTCAACATCGACCTCACGCTGCGCGACGACGGCCCGCCGCCGGCGGATGATCTGTCCTGCGTGCTGTCCTATGAGGATCTGGTGGTCGGCATCCGGGCGCTTGCCGGCAGCGGACACGTCAATCTGGTCGAGACCCTCGCCGAACGCGTGGCTGCCCTGTGTTTTTCGGACGATCGCGTGCTGGTGGCGCGAATCCGGATCGAGAAGCTCGACGTGTTCCACGATGCCGCCGGCGTCGGTGTGGAAATCGAGCGTATGCGCGCCTGAGCGCTGCAGAAACGAGCTTGCGCAAGCGGATGTTTCCTCATGCCGAATCGTTCGGCGTGACTGCGATCGTATGCCAATCCACCCCCTGAACGAGCCGGGAACGCCATGCAGCCGGCGCAACACCAGCTTTTTTTTGCACAGGGGCCCCACAATAAAGCGCTTGACAGCGAATCGGCGGGCTAAGCCCTTGATGGTACGTGGCCAGCAGCCCATTTTGACAAAAAGAACGGAAAATCAAAGGCTTAACATTTGCCTGTTTTTTGGGCAAAGCGATGGAAAACCAAGCGGACGGCCCCGTCGCACCGGCCCTCAACACGATATACACATGGTTATCCACAGTTTCCGTGGATATGTTGACGATCAGATGACGCTTGTGAGACGGACATGACCGAGCGGCCCGAAGATATCCACCGCCCCGCTGCCGCAGAGACGGCCCAATCCGCCCCTGCCGCGACCCCGTCGGCGGAGAGCGGGGCCGAGGACATCGTCTGGGAAGGCGATGCGGCCGCACTCGACACGCCGGCCCTCACCCGCCTTCTGACCCGCCGCACTGCAGCACCCGAAGATGCGGCGATGCCCGCCGCCGACGGCGACGCCGAAGACGATGCGGAGGATGGCGACGAGACCGGGGATGCGGAGGACGACGACGCTGCCGGGACCGCGTCGGGGGATGCCCCGACGGCGGATGCGCCATGGGAGGACGCGCCATCGGAGGATGCGTCACCGGGCCGGCCCCAGCGCAGCCGCCGGCCGCGCCACGAACAGGGTGATCCGGGCTGGGTGCGTCTGGAACCGGGCGAGGCGGAGGATGACGGCGCCGACGGCGACGACGCTGCCGAAGACGACCCGGACGACGGACCGGCCGCGCCGGCAGACGCCCCGGCGCCGACGGCCGCGGCCCCTGAGGCCACGGACGGGCCGGCGCCGACCGCCCGCCCCCTCTCCCGCCACCCGCAGCTGCGGACGGGCCGTGGGGCCATCCTGGCGGCGCTGAAGACCATGCCCGACAGCCCCGGGGTCTATCGGATGCTCGACGGCCATGGCGACGTGCTCTATGTCGGCAAGGCCAAGCATCTGAAGCGGCGGGTGGCGAGCTATACCCGGATCAACCAGCTGCAGCCGCGCCTGATGCGGATGGTGGCCGAGACCCGGACCATGGAGATCGTCACCACCGCCTCGGAGGCCGAGGCGCTGCTGCTGGAAGCCAATCTGATCAAGCGCCTGCGCCCGCGCTTCAACGTGCTGCTGCGCGACGACAAGAGCTTCCCCTACATCCTGATCACCGGCGATCACGACTTCCCGCAGATCCTGAAGCATCGGGGCGCCCGCAACCGCAAGGGCGAGTATTTCGGCCCCTTCGCCAGCGCCGGCGCGGTCAACGAAACCCTGGCGGTGCTGGAAAAGGCTTTCCTGCTGCGCAACTGCTCGGATTCGGTGTTCGAAAGCCGCAGCCGGCCCTGCCTGCAATACCAGATCAAGCGCTGCAGCGCGCCGTGCTGCGCCTATGTCGACCGCGAGAGCTATGGCCGGCTGGTGGCCGAGGCCCGTGACTTCCTGCGCGGGCGTTCGGCCGGCGTCCGCCAGGCGATGCAGGACCGCATGGCCGAGGCGGCGAACGATCTGGATTTCGAAACCGCCGCAGTCTATCGCGACCGGATCAAGGCGCTTGCCCGCGTCACCGCCACCCAGGGAATCAATTTCCAGGGGCTGGAGGATGTCGACGTGGTGGCGATCGCCGAAGAGGGCGGCCAGAGCTGCATTCAGGTGTTCTTCTTCCGCGGCGGCCAGAACTATGGCAACCGGGCCTATTTCCCGGCCAACGAGGCCGGCAGCACGGCGGCCGAGGTGCTCTCGGCCTTCCTCGGCCAGTTCTATGCCGACAAGCTGCCGCCGCGAGAGGTGGTGCTGGACCGCGAGCCCGACGAGGCCGATCTGGTCGCCCAGGCGCTGTCGGTGCGGGCCGGCCACAAGGTGCGGCTGACCGTGCCCCGGCGCGGCGACAAGCTCCAGGCGGTCACCCATGCCGCCACCAATGCCCGCGAGGCGCTGGGCCGCAAGCTGGCCGAGACCTCCAGCCAGAAGCGGCTGCTGGAAGGCACGCGCACCGTCTTCGGCCTGGAGCGGGCGCCGCAGCGGATCGAGGTTTACGACAACGCCCATATCTCGGGCACGCATGCCGTCTGCGGCATGATCGTGGCGGGCCCCGAGGGCTTCGACCGCCGGTCCTATCGCAGCTTCACCATCCGCGACATCGACCCGGCCAAGGCCGGCGGCGACGATTATGCGATGATGCGCGAGGTGATGCGCCGCCGCTTCGGCCGGCTTGCCCGCGAGCTGGACGAGGCCGGCGGCGAGACCGACCGCGTCGCCGGCTGGCCCGATCTGGTGCTGCTCGACGGTGGCGAGGGCCAGTTGCAGACCGGCACCGAAGAACTGGAGGCGGCGGGGCTGACCGGCCGGATCATGGTCGCCGCCATCGCCAAGGGCCCCGACCGCGATGCCGGGCGCGAACGCTTTTTCCTGCCCGGCCGCGCGCCCTTCCGCCTGCCCGAACGCGACCCGGTGCTGTATTTCCTGCAACGTCTGCGCGACGAGGCGCACCGTTTCGCCGGCGGTCAGCATCGCGCGAAGCGCAGCCGCGCCATCGGCACCTCGGCGCTGGACGAGATCCCGGGGATCGGGCCGAAGCGCAAGAAGGCGCTGCTGCACCATTTCGGCTCGGCCAAGGCGGTGGAGGCGGCGAGCCTGACCGACATCGCCCGGGTCGAGGGCATCTCCACCGCCGTCGCCCGCCAGATCTACGGCTTCTTCCATCCCGAAGGCTGATCGCGCCCGCCGGAGGCTGACGGCGACGCCCGCCTTCCTGTAGACTGACCCGCGGCCCCAATCGCAACGGATCCCATGCGCCAGAGCCTGCCCAACATTCTCACCCTGTCGCGGATTGTGGTGATCCCGTTCTTCATCGCCGGCTTCGCGCTCGATGCGCCGGCGGGTGCCTGGGTCACCTTCGGCCTGTTCGCCGCCGCTTCCGTCACCGACTGGTTCGACGGCTGGCTGGCGCGGCGCTGGGGTGTGGTCTCGGCGGTGGGCCGGTTTCTGGATCCCATCGCCGACAAGCTGCTGGTCACCGCCGCCCTGCTGATGCTGGTTGCCGACGGCCGCGCCCATCCCCTGCCCGCGCTGATCATCCTCTGCCGCGAGATCCTGATTTCCGGGCTGCGGGAGCATCTGGCCGGCGATCGGATCGCGGTGCCGGTTTCGAAACTCGCCAAGTGGAAGACCACGGTGCAGATGATCGCCATCGCCATCCTGCTGCTGCTGCCGGCGCTGGGTGGCTGGGCCTGGTGGGCGGGCGAGACCCTGCTCTGGCTTGCGGCCGTGCTGACGGTGGTGACCGGCTGGAGCTACATGCAGGGCGGCATGCGCCATCTTCTCGCCGCCGACCGACGCTGACGGAGACACCCCCCATGCCCCTGCAGATCCTCTATTTCGCCTGGATGCGCGCCCGGATCGGCCGCGGTGAGGACGAGATCGCCTGGACGCCGGCGCTGTCGACCGTGGGCGCCCTGCTGGACTACCTGGCGGGGGTAAGCCCCGCCCATGCCCAGGCGCTCGCCGACCGGTCGGCGGTGCGGGTGGCGGTGAACCAGGATTATGCCGGCCCCGATGCCGCGGTCCGGGACGGTGACGAGATCGCGATCTTCCCGCCGGTGACCGGCGGATCGGGGGCGGAGGCCAGCGCCTGCGCAATCGACATCCGGGTCCAGACGGCGGATTTCGATGTCGGTGCCGAATATGCCGCCGCGGCGACCGGTACGGCGACCGGCGGGGTCGCCCTGTTCGTGGGCCAGGTGCGCGGCCGCGATGGCGCCGACGAGGTGGCGGCCATGACCCTGGAGCACTATCCCGGGATGACCGAGCGCGAGATCGACCGCATCGCGCGGGAGGCCGCGGAACGCTGGCCGCTTCAGGCAATCCGCATCATCCACCGCGTCGGCCGGCTGATGCCGGGGGATCGGATCGTGCTGGTGATCGCGGCTTCCGCCCATCGGGCGGCGGCCTTCGATGCCTGCGCCTTCCTGATCGACTGGTTGAAGACCCGGGCGCCGTTCTGGAAACTGGAAGAAACACCCGACGGGGAACGATGGGTGGCTGCGAAGTCGAGCGACGACGACGCCGCCCTCAGATGGCAGACGCCTTCGGACGGAAAACGGGGAGCTGCGTAGGGAACCGGCGGGGGCCGCGTGAAAGCTACAGGAACGGGGCAGGACGACGCCCGGTTCTTCCAACGGTTCGAACCGCCGCTCTCTCACGCTCCCCCCACCATCCATGGTGGCTCCCAAGGAGACCCGATCCCATGACCCGCAACAGCTTCCGCAGGACTGCCTTCGCCGCCGGCTTCGCCACCCTTCTGGCACTGCCTGGCCTTGCCATTGCGGCCCCGGGCGACGGCCCCGACGGTCAGGGCATGACGCTGGAACAGATGCAGGCGCGCACCGCCGAACGCTTCCAGAAGCTCGACACCAACCAGGACGGCCGCGTCAGCCGCGACGAGATGAAGGCCGGGCGCGCGATGATGCACGACGGCAAGGCCGGCGACGGCATGCCCGGCTGGGGCCACAAGGGGCCGCGCGGCGACCATATGGCGCGCATGGCCGACACCAATGGCGACGGCATCATCTCGCGCGATGAATTCATGGCCGGCGCCGACAAGATGTTCTCGCGGCTGGACGCCGATGGCGACGGCCAGATCACCAAGGCTGAACGCGACAGTGCCCGCGAACGGATGCGCGACTATATGCGCAACAACGGCCCGGCCGCCGACAAGCCGGCCGATGCCCCGAAGACCGGCGGGTGATCATGGTCGCATCCTCGTCGGATACCGGGGCCGCCGGGCGGCCGCATGACGAGGACGACCTCCTGCTGGCCCGCGTGGCCGCAGGCGATGCCGCCGCTTTCGGGCGGCTGGTGGACCGCCATGGCGAGCGTGCGCTCGCCGTGGCGACCCGCATGCTCGGCAGCCGTGCCGACGCCGAAGACGCCGTTCAGGATGTCTTCACCCGCCTCTGGGCGGGGGCGGCGGCGCGGTGGCGGCCGGGTGGTGCGCGCTTCGGCACCTGGCTCTGGCGGGCGGTGGCCAATCGCTGCCTGGACCAGCTGCGCCGGCCGCGCATGGGCGAACTCACCGACGCAATCGACCCGCCCGACCCGTCCCCCGGCGCGCTGGAGCGCCTGGAACGGGACCGGGTGCTCCGCCAGGTGACCGATGCGATCGAGACCCTGCCCGAACGGCAACGCATGGCGATCGCCCTGGTCTACGATGCCGGGTTGAGCGGCGCCGAGGCGGCCGAGGCGATGGGGGTCAGCGCCGGGGCGATGGAACAGCTTCTGGTCAGGGCCCGGCGCAGCCTGCGCACCGGGCTCCGGCCACTGATGGACGAAGAAGACGAGGGAGGCGCGTGATGGATATCGACAGCTTCCGGGCGTTGCTGGACGCCCATGGCGGCGATCCGGCGCGCTGGCCCGAAACCGCCCGCGACGATGCCCTGGTGCTGCTGGCGACCGAGCCGGCCGCCCGCGCGGTGCTGGACGAGGCCCGCCGGCTGGACAGCCTGATCCGCGCCGCCGCACCGGGCAGCGCGGGGGGCGGTGCCGGGCGGGATGCGGCGGCCCGCGATACCGCCTTTCTCGACCGGCTGAAGGCGATTCCGGCCGCCCGGCCGCAGATCACCGTGATCGAAGGCGGCCGGGGCATGCCCAGCCCCCAGATGCCCGCCGCCCAGCCGCTGCCATCGAGGATTGCGAGGCCTCTTGAAACCACGCGGCCGGCCAGGACGCGCGCGCGCCAGGGCAGCGGGCACAGCCCCGCCTTCGTCGCCCGGCTGGGTGGTGCCGTCGCCGCGGCCGCCCTGGTGATGGGGCTGCTGATCGGCGGCAATGGCTGGGTCGCGCCCCCGGCGCTGGCGCTGGACGGCGCCGAGGTCGATCTTGCCGCCGTGCTCTATGGCGAACAGGGCAGCCTGGAGGAAGCCCCATGACGCTGACCGGACGCCGGGCCCGCTGGGTGGTGGGCGGGCTGATCGCCAGCCTGGCGCTGAACCTGTTCGTGGCCGGCATCTTCCTGTCGGGCGTGCTGATGCGGCCCGGCGGGCACGACCGCGGCATCCACCGCCTGCTCCACGACCTGCCCGAGCCGCAGCGCGATGCGGTGAAGACGGCCTTCGAGGCCCGCCGGCCCGAGCTTCGGCAGCGGCTGATGGCGCTCAAGGATGCCCGCGGCGAGCTGAAGGCCGTGATCCGCGCCACCCCGATGGCGAGCCCCGAGGCCCTGGAAGAGGCCCTTGCCCGCGTCGCCGCCCGCGACCGCGAGATGCAGGATCTCACCTCCGATCTGATGGTCGAGGGCTGGCGCCGCGCCGCAGCCGCGCCGCGCTGATCCCCATCCGGCCCCCCTACAACGCAACGCGCCCGCTCCGGTTCCCCGGGGCGGGCGCGTTTCGTCGTTTCAGGCGCGGTTCTGGCGGGCGGCACCATCAGGCAGGGCCAGACAGGACGGCGCGGGATGGGACCGGCGACCGATCACTCCGCCGCGGCGGCGGCCCGGGCGGCACGGCCCTCGACGCGCACCAGGTCGGAATAGGCGTGCAGCAGGGTCGAGCAGGCCTCGGCCGGCTTGAAGCTGTAATCGCCGATCTGCCGGACCGGGGTGACTTCAGCGGCCGAACCGGTCAGGAAGCACTCGTCGAACTCGGCCATCTCTTCCGGGCGGATATGGCGCTCGACGATGGTATAGCCCGCCTCGCGCGCCAGACCCATCACCGTGCGGCGGGTGATGCCGTCCAGGAAGCAGTCCGGGGTCGGGGTGTGCAGTTCCTTGCCGCGGCCGAAGAAGATGTTCGCACCGGTCGCCTCGGCGACATAGCCGCGATAATCCAGCATCAGCGCATCGTCGAAGCCACGACCATCCGCCTCGCGGCGGCTCATGGTGCAGATCATGTAAAGGCCGGCGGCCTTGCTCTCGGTCGGCGCGGTGTCGGGCGCCGGACGCTTCCAGCGCGAGATCTCCAGCCGGATGCCCTTCAGCTTCTCTTCGGGCGAGAAGTAGGACGGCCATTCCCAGCAGGCGATGGCCATGTGGACCTTCGAGCCGCGGGTATAGACGCCCATCTGCTCGCTGCCGAGCCAGGCCACCGGGCGGACATAGGCGTCGGAGAGGCCGTTGGCCGCCAGAAGTTCCGCAGTTGCGGTATTCACTTCGGCCGGCGTATACGGCAGCTCGAAGCCGAGCAGTTGTGCCGAACGGGCAAGCCGCTCAGAATGCTCGTTGAGCTTGAAAACCACACCGTCATACGCCCTCTGGCCTTCGAACACGCAGCTCGCATAGTGAAGGCCGTGGTTGAGCACGTGGATGCGTGCCTCGCGCCACGGAGTGAGCTTGCCGTCGAACCAGACCCAGCCGTCGCGGTCGTCGAAGGGGATGAGTGCCATTGTCGCGCGCCTTGGCTAATTTGCGAACAAAAACTGGATGGGATGAGTAACATTCCGTTCCAACTATGTCAACATGGCTGCCGTAATGTCCAATCCGAACGCAAATCCGAATCCGCTCTTCCTCCGCGAGGAGGAGCTGAACCAGGGCATCGAACTGCTGTTCTATGGCTATCGCGACTTCACCGCCGAGCCGGACCGCATCCTGGAAAAGCACGGCCTGGGCCGTGCGCATCACCGGGCGATCTATTTCGTGGGTCGCAATCCCGGGACGACTATTACAGAATTGTTGCGCATCCTGCGCATCACCAAACAGTCCCTGAGCCGTGTTCTGAAGCAGCTGATCGATCAGGGGCTGATCGATCAGCAATCGGGGCTCCGCGATCGTCGGCAGAGACTTCTGTATCTGACCGAGACCGGCAAGGCTCTGGAACGCGAACTCTCGGGAAATCAGCGCAAGCGCATGGCCCGTGCCTATCGTGAGGCCGGCGCCGAAGCGGTCGAAGGGTTTCGCAAGGTGATGCTGGGCGTGATGGACGATCCCGAGCGCGACGGGTTCAACCGGCCATGAGCGATCACGACAGCCGGGGCGGGCCGCCAGAGGCCTGCGGCGCCGGATCGGCTGCCATGCAGCCGGCGCAGGGCGCGACCTCACCTCCCGACCCCGACGCCCCCCATATCCTGGTGGTCGACGACGACCGCCGGCTGTGCGGGCTCATCGCCCGGTTGCTGCGGGAAAGCGGCTTCATGGTCTCCACCGCCCATGACGCCGCCGAGGCCCGCGCCAAGCTCGCCATGCTGACCGTCGATCTGCTGGTGCTGGACGTGATGATGCCGGGCGAAAGCGGGCTGGACCTCACCCAGGCGCTGCGCCGCGACGGCGATCTGCCGATCCTGCTGCTGACCGCCATGGACGGGGCGGAAGATCGCATTGCAGGGCTGGAGACCGGGGCCGACGACTATCTGACCAAGCCGTTCGAGCCGCGCGAGCTGCTGGCCCGGGTGAAATCGATCCTCCGCCGATCGGTGCCGCGGGCGGCGGCGGCCGCACCGGCATTCGCCGGCGGCCTTCAGGGGGTGACGCTGCGTTTCGGCCCCTGGAGCTTCGATCTCGGCCGCCAGGAACTGCGCCGCCATGGGGAGATCGTGCATCTGACCCAGGGTGAGGCCACGCTGCTGGGCGTGCTGGCGGCCGCCCCCAACCACCCGATCAGCCGCGACGAACTGGCCGACCGGGCCCAGATCCGCGGCGGCGATCGGGCGGTGGACGTGCAGATCGTGCGGCTGCGCCGCAAGATCGAAGACGACCCGCGCAATCCGCGCCATATCCACACCCTGCGCGGCGCCGGCTATGCGCTGCGCACCGATGGCTGATCCGCCCCCCGGAGATCCTGCGTGACCCCTGTCGACCGCATCCTGAGGACCATCCTGCCCCGCTCTCTCTACGGGCGGTCCTTTCTGATGATCGTGGCGCCGCTGGTGGTGCTGCTCGGCCTGTCGACCTATCTGTTCTACAATCGCCACTGGGACAACGTCACCCGGCATATGACGCTGGCGGTCGCGGGCGACATCGCGCTGACGGTAGAGGTGCTGCGCAACTATCCCGAGGGCGAGGAACGCGATCGCCTGCTGCGTCTGATCCAGGTCTATACCGATATCCGCTTCGATTTCCGGCCGGGGGAAATCCTGCCCAATACCGGCCGGCGGACGGTGAATACCCTGCTGGAGCGGATGATGACCTCGGCGCTCGACAGCCGGGTCTACCGGCCCTTCGTGCTGGATGCGGTTTCGGACGAGAACTGGGTGATCATCGACGTGCAGCTGCAGGACGGGGTGCTGGGGGTGAAAGTCCCCCGCAAGCGCGTGACCAGCGCCACGACCTACATCTTCATCATGTGGCTGATCGGCATTTCGCTGACCCTGATGATCGTGGCCATGATCTTCCTGCGCAACCAGATGCGATCCCTGCGCCGGCTCGCCTCGGCGGCCGACAATCTGGGCAAGGGCCGCGACGATCTGGCAGGGTTCAAACCCTCGGGCGCGACCGAGGTGCGGCAGGTGGCCCATGCCTTCATCCGCATGCGTGACCGCATTCACCGGCAGGTGAACCAGCGCACCGAGATGCTGGCCGGGGTCAGTCACGACCTGCGCACCCCGCTCACCCGCATGAAGCTGCAGCTGGCCCTGATGCCGCCCTCGCCCGATGTCGCGGAGCTTGAGGCGGATGTCGAAGAGATGACCCGCATGGTCGAGGGCTATCTGGCCTTCGCCCGCGGCGAGGGCGCCGAAGAGCCGGCGGTGCTGGCCGATCTGGCCCAGCTGGTGCAGCAGGTGGTGTTCCGCGCCCGCGGCCTGTCGGACGCGCGGATCGACCTGAAGGGCGCCGATCACGCCATGGTCCTGGTCCGCACCCAGGCCTTCCGCCGCTGCCTGGGCAATGTGATCGACAATGCCATCCGCCATGCCGACCGGGTGGAAGTCACCATCCTGCCCGGGCGCCAGTCGATCCAGGTGCTGATCGATGATGACGGCCCGGGCATTCCGGCCGATCTGCGTGTCGAGGCCTTCCGCCCCTTCCGGCGGCTGGACGACGTGGAGCCCACGGCCGAGGCCGGAACCGGCCTCGCCTCGGGCATCACCGGTGTCGGGCTCGGCCTCGCCATCGCCCGCGACGTGATGCGCGGTCATGGCGGCGATATCCGGCTGGAAGACAGCCCCCTCGGCGGGCTCAGGGTCGTGCTCGACCTGCCGGTCTGATCCTCACTTGCGGACCCAGGTTTCGGTGCCCTTGGACCCCTTGTCCTTATAGCGCCACCAGCGGGTGACGATCGACCCGTCGGGCCGGATGGTGCCGATCGAAATGCTGTTCTTGCCCTCGGCCATCGATGCGAACGAGAAGGTGTCGCCGGTGACCTGGCCGACGCCGGTATAGGCGCCGCCGTCATAGACGATCTCATAGGCGCCCGACGGGGCCTTGGTCACGACCACCTCGCCGGCGCCGTCATAGGCGCTGCCGTCGGTGTCGGTGCCGGTATAGGTGTAGCGGCCGGCGATGGAGCTTTCGGCCCGGGCCGCGGAATACGGGCCGGATGCGGCAAGGGACAGGGCGACCATCATGCCCAAGGCGAGGCTGCGAAGCATGGAAGACCTCGGATGCTGACAAGACCGGCTCTGCGGCCGGCCCGGGACAGTATCCGCGCGGCCCCGGGCGGCTGACGCAGGCCGGCCGCTGGCCGGTAAACCGCGGTTTATGGGTGGTGATGCTCAGCCATATGCCGCGGTCTCGTCCTCGTGCACCACCCGATCACGGCCGCTTTCCTTGGCGGTGTAGAGGCTGCGATCGGCCCGCAGCAGCGCGTCCTCGAAATCATGGCCGGCACGGATCGCGGCGATGCCGATGCTCACCGTCACCGCCGTGCGCTCCAGCCCCGGGATCACCCGGCCGCAATTGGCGACCCCGCGGCGTACCCGCTCGGCGATCTCGTCGGCCCGCCGCCCTTCCGCACCGTGCAGCAGGACCGCGAATTCCTCGCCCCCCAGCCGGGCGGCGATGCCGGCCTCGCCCACCACCGTCCGGATGATCGCCCCCAGCTCCTTCAGCACGGCATCGCCGGTGGCATGGCCGAAATCGTCGTTTACGGCCTTGAAGTGGTCGACATCGATGAACAGGATCGCCCCCTGATCGCGGGCGGCGACCTGTTCCGCCACCAGCCGCCGGGCCTCGGCGAAGAAGGTCCGCCGGTTGAACAGGCCGGTCAGGTCGTCGATCTTCGACAACCGGTCCAGTTCCAGCGCCATCTCGCGCAGTTTGACATTCTGGCCGATGAAGAAGAAACCAAGGGGATAGCCGACGATCAGTACGATGATCGTGGTCAGCACGATGTCCAGCGGCAGGCGATCGAACTCAAAATACCAGTAGAAGAAGGCCGTCAGCAGATCCGCCCCGGCCACCGCGACGCAGATCATCAGCGTCACCTGCCGGAAGACCGACATCGAACTCAGCTTATGGGTCCAGGACCCGGCCTTGATCTGCATGCGCTGCCCCTTCCTCTGCGTCCAGGACATACACCGGACGCGGCATCAGGAAAAGCGCAGAACCGTGACGATGCGACAGGTTCAACTCAGGCGGGCGCCGTCCGGCACGTCATGATCCGGGGCGATCAGGCTGATCCGCCCTTCGGCATCGGCGAAGCCCAGCACCAGCACCTCCGACAGGAAGCGGCCGATCTGCCGGGGCGGGAAGTTCACCACCGCGGCGACCTTGCGGCCGACCAGCGTTTCGGGCGTGTAGAGATGGGTGATCTGGGCCGAACTCCGCTTCTCGCCGATCCCGGGTCCGAAATCGATCCACAGCTTGATCGCCGGCTTGCGGGCCTCGGGATAGGGCTCGGCGCGCAGCACGGTTCCGGCACGGATGTCGACCTTCAGAAAATCGTCGAAGCCGATCTGAGAGGCAGGGCTGGCATCGGTCATGGGGCGGGGCACCTCGGCGGACATCGAAGATGTCGCCATCCTGCCCCGGAACGGCCGAAGGGCGCCACCCCCTTGCGGGAGCGGCGCCCTTCGAAACCTGTCGGTGACCAGACCGGACGGCGATGCGCCCGGCGCCGGATCACTTCACGACGGCGAGGGTCTTCACCTCGTCGACGCTCTCGATGAAGCGCTTGTTGAGGACGTCGAACGCCTCACCCTGCGACTTCGTCGCCAGCTCGGTCAGCTCGCGGGCGTTGGCAACGGCCTTCTCGACCGCGGCCTTCACGACCTCGGCCTGCTTCTCGGCCTTCGCCTCGACGGTGCCCGCGTTCATGACTTCCTGGGTGGCCTTCCAGGCGTCCTCGAACGAGGCGCGGGCAACTTCGGCCTGGCGCTTGGCCAAGGCCTGGAAGCCCTCGGCGATCAGCTTGTTCGCCTGGGCAACCGCTTCGTAGTTGCGGCGGGCGGTGCTCATCATCGCCTCGACGTCGACGGCCGGAACCGCCGGCATCTTGAACTCGCCGAACATCTTGGTGTAGTCGAGGGGATTGATCTTCTCGGCCATTTCAAAACCTCCGTTCGCCTTTGCGACCGATGGCATGGCTTGGCATCAGGTCGCTCGCGGCGCAGCGTCGGGGTTTATGCTGCGCTGCAAAATCCTCAGCCATATATGCGGCATCGGACCCGGAAGGTCAAGGGCGGTTTTTGCATTGCACAAAAATGGCGGCGCGATGACGGGCGCAGGCGACCCCGCTTTGCGGTTGCGTGGAAATCGCCGGGGTCGTCATCCCGCAGCGGGGGTGTCGGCGGCCGGAGAGGCCCCCGCGGACGGCTCGGATCCGGGGCGGAACCCACGCCGCCCGCCGGCCATCCGGCCGGCCATGCGTGACCAGCGCCCGGCCCGGTCGAGCAGGCGGTCCAGCGTCTTCATGGTCTTCGCCCGGTCCTCGCTGTCGTCCTTCAGCCAGGCGCGCAGCGTGGCGAGATAGATCGCCGCCAGCCCCTGACGTCGGGCCAGCCCGGCGATGCCGCGGGATTCGAGCCCGGCCGCGGCGGCCAGCCATCCCATGCTGCGTTGCAGGCGCATCCCCTGCCCGCAGATCAGATCCAGCGCGGGAATGCCGCGGTCGGACCGGTCGGCCAGGCGCTGCATCACCGCCCGGTGCGGCTCCAGCGCATCCAGCCGGGCCATGATCAGCGCCATCAGCCGGTCCTTCACCGGCTGGGCGGCGAAGTCTTCGGGTTCATCCTCGGCCTCGGTCAGCATGGCGCGGTCGATACGGCGCGAGAAGGCATCCAGAATTTCGGAGACGGAGCCGACATGCCCCGACAGTTCGGACAGCGACATCCCCGCCTCTTCGGCGATGCCGGACAGCGTCAGCCCGTCCCAGCCGTCGATGGCGGCACGGGCGAGGGCTGCGTCGATGATCCGGGCCTCGGCGTCCTTGACCTTGGGCATGGGGCGTCCTCCTGGGTTGATGGACGAGGGCGGAACTGCCTCTGTTCAAACATAGTTGATGCGGCGGTCCATACCAGATCGAAAGCCTGTGAGAAATTCGGACCATTCCGGTGCGGATTGGCGTTCCCACCGGACACGGGATATGGAATCCTGTACATTCACGATGTTGCGAAGGCCATGAGAGTCTGGAGGGACGTCATGATCGACCGGCTGACCAGGAATGTCCGTGCCGCGGGTCGCAGCCAGGATCGCGGCGACACCCGCTATTTCTCGGCCGTCCAGCGCCAGCCCCTGCTGACCCGCGAGGAAGAGGCCGATCTGGCCATGCGGGTGAAGGCCGGTGACCGCGAAGCTGCCGATATTCTGGTCCGCAGCCATCTGCGCCTGGTGATCAAGGTCGCCTCGCGCTACCGCAATTACGGCCTGCCGATGAACGAGCTGGTTCAGGAAGGCTCCATCGGGCTGATGCAGGCGGTGGAGCGGTTCGATCCCGAACGCGGGGTCCGGCTCGCCACCTATGCCATGTGGTGGATCAAGGCCGCGATCCAGGACTATATCCTGCGATCCTGGTCGATGGTGCGCATCGGCACCACCGCCGCCCAGAAGGCGCTGTTCTTCAACCTCCGCAAGCTGAAGGCCCGCCTGCGGCGCAGCGACGAAACCCGCGCCTCGGAAAGCCTGGACCCGACCGATGTCGGCCAGATCGCCACCACGCTGGGCGTGCGCGACCGCGACGTGCGGATGATGGAGATGCGGCTCTCGGGCGGCGACCAGTCGCTGAACGCGCCGATGTCGGCCGACAGCGGCGATGAATGGCTGGATCAGCTGGCCGACGACAAGCCCGACCAGGAAGAGCAGCTGGTCGAACGCGATCTGGCCTCGTTCCGCAAGCGCATCGTCCGCGGCGCGCTGGGGGCGCTGAATGCCCGCGAACGGCTGATCATCACCCGCCGTCATCTGGCCGAGGCCTCGGCGACGCTGGATGCGCTGGGCTCGGAACTCGGCATCTCGAAAGAGCGGGTGCGCCAGATCGAAAGCCGGGCGATGCGCAAGCTGGCCGATCTGGTGGAGCCGCAGCTGCGCAAGGCCCTGGGTCGCTCCGGCAGCCCGGCCTGATACGGCCGATCCGACACGGCATCGCAAGAGGGGGCAGCCGCCCCCTCTTCTGCTTTGCGTCCCGGTTACCTCAGCTTTCCGTTCCGGTTACCTCAGGGCCGCAGCGATATTGCCGCCGTCGACCGTGGTGACTGAGCCGGTGGTCTTCTGCGCCAGCGCCAGATCCACGAAAGCCTGGGCGACATCGGCCGCGGTCACCTCGCGCCCCAGCAGATTGCCGCCCATGTAATCCGCCTCGCTGAGGCCGCGAGCCTTCGAGCGCGCGGCCACCATCTCGTCGGTCAGCAGCCCCGACCGCACCCGATCGGCATTCACCGCATTGGCGCGGATGCCGTCGCGGCCGTGGTCGAGCGCATATTGCCGCGACAGGAACAGCGTCGCCGCCTTGGGCAGGCCATAGGGGCCGAAATCCGGGCCCGGATTGACCGCCTGTTTCGAGGCATTGAACAGCAGCTGGCCGCCGAAGCCCTGGGCTTTCATCACCTTCACCGCCGCCTGGGCGGCGCGCTGATGGCCGTAGAAATTCAGCTCGAAGCTCTGGCGCAGCACCGCCTCGTCCACTTCGCCGATCCGGCCCTGCCAGGCGGCGCCGGCATTGCTGACCAGGATGTCGAGCCCGCCGAAGCGCGCCACCACCGCCTCGATCGCGGCAGTCACCGAGGCCGGGTCAGTCACGTCGCAGGCGATGCCGATACCGCCCAGCGGCCTGGCCACCCCGGCTGCCGCTTCGGGGTTCAGATCCAGCACCGCCACCTCGGCACCGGCGGCGGCAAAGGCCCGGGCGGTGGCCGCACCGATCCCCCCTGCCCCGCCGGTGACGGCGACGATCCGGCGCTGCAGCGGCTTCTCGCCGCCCTTGCCCAGCTTCGCCTGTTCCAGCGACCAGTATTCCACATCGAAGAGATCGGCTTCGGAAATGCTCTCGAAGCGGCCGATGCCCTCGGCACCGGTGATCACCTCGATCGCGGCCTCGTAGACATCGGCCGCAATCCGCGCCTCCTTCGACGACTTGCCGAGCGCGAAGATGCCGAGCCCCTTCACCGCCACGATCCGCGGCATGGGGTCGAGCTCGGTCTTGATGCCGCCGAGCCGCGCATTGTTGCGGGCGAAATAGGCATGATAGGCCTCGACATAGCGGCCGAGCGCCGCCTCTGCCGCCGCCCTGAAGCCCGCGAGGTCGTCCGCCCCGGGGGGAGGCAGGATCAGCGGGGCCGGCTTGGTGCGGATCACATGATCCGGCGTCGCGACCCCTGAATTGGCGATGCGGTCCAGATCGACGGCGTTGACGAAGGCCATCACCGCCGGTCCGGCGCGATGTTCCAGAACGAACGGCTTGCGCCCGCCCTCGGCGGCAGGGTCGGCCAGCGCCGTCAGGCCGCGCAGCACCGGCGCCACCGCGGCGACCGGCGCCAGCCCCGCCGGAACGGCCGCCTGGACCAGCGTCCGCCGGCCGCGGGCCAGCCGTTCTTCGGCCATCGACACGAAATCGATCATCAGCTCATAGGCGGTGCGGCCGTCGTCGTCGAAGCTGAAGATGCCGTGCTTCAGCAGCACCATGCCCTTGACGCCCGGCGTCTCGCGCACGATCCGCGCCGCGGTCCTGGCCAGCAGAAAGCCCGGCATGATGTAGGGGATATAGGCGACCCGGTCGCCATACAGCTCGCGGACGATCGCCTCGCCATCCGGCTGATCGGTCAGCGACAGCACCGCATTGGCATGGGTGTGGTCGATGAATTTCTGCGGCAGGAAGGCATGGAGCAGGGTCTCGACCGAGGGGTTGGGGGCGGTCGAGTCCAGCAGGTTCAGCCGCTGGACATTGACCATCTCTTCGTCGGTCAGCGCCTCCAGCCGCTCCAGCCGGCGCAGCGGCTCCAGCCGCACCGCCGGCAGGCCCGCGGGTTCGATCACCCCCATATCCCAGCCGCTGCCCTTCACGCACAGCACGTCCAGCGGATCGCCCAGGATGTCGGTCATCCGGGTCTTGACCGAGGTGTTGCCGCCGCCATGCAGCACCAGTCGCGGATCGGAGCCGAGCAGCCGGGTGGTATAGACCCTGAGCGCCAGATCCTCGTTCACACCCTGATCGACATAGCGGGCGACCATGGCGGCCGCATCGGCATCGGACCAGCGGTTCTGCATCGTCTTCACCTCAGCTTCAATTCGCAGGCAGGCCGGATCGGGTACGCGGTCACTCGGCCGCGGCACGCTCGGGATAAAGGCCGCGCAGCCCCTCGGCCGAAGCGGCACAGACGCCGCGTTCGGTGATCAGCCCGGTGACCAGCCGGCCCGGGGTCACGTCGAAGGCCGGGTTGGCGGCGGGGCTGTCCTCGATCACCGTCACATCGGCGATGCCGCCATCGGGCAGCCGCCCGCGCACCACCGTCACCTCGGTCGCCGACCGTTCCTCGATCGGGATGTCGCGCACGCCGTCGGCGATCCGCCAGTCGATGGTCGGATAGGGCAGCGCCACATAGAACGGCACCCCGTTGTCATGGGCGGCCAGCGCCTTCAGATAGGTGCCGATCTTATTGCAGACATCGCCGTTGGCGGCGACCCGGTCGGTGCCGACGATGCACATGTCGACCCGGCCGTGCTGCATCAGATGCCCGCCGGCATTGTCGGCGATCACGGTATGGGGCACGCCGGCCCAGCGCATCTCCCAGGCGGTCAGATAGGCGCCCTGGCTGCGCGGCCGGGTCTCGTCCACCCAGACATGCACAGGGATCCCGCGGGCATGGGCCAGGAAGATGCCGGCCAGCGCCGTGCCCCAACCCACCGTCGCCAGGAAGCCGGCATTGCAATGGGTCAGGATCTCCACCGGCCGGCTGCGGCCGATCGCCTCGTAACGCGCCTCGATCAGCCGGAAGGCGTTCTCGCCGATCGCCCGGTTGATCGCCACATCTTCGTCAGAAATCTCCCGCGCGCGGGCATAGGCGGCATCGGCCCGCGCCGCTTCCGGCAGCGGCGTCACCCGTTCGCGCAGATCATCCAGCGCCCAGCGCAGGTTGATCGCGGTCGGCCGGGTCGCGAACAGCCGGTCATAGGCGGTGGCGATCATGGCATCCGACGGGTCTTCCGCCAGCGCCAGCGCCATGCCGTAGGCGCCCACCGCACCGATCAGCGGCGCGCCGCGGACCAGCATGTCGCGGATGGCGGTTTCGGCATCGGTCAGGCTGGTCAGCCGGACGTCCACGGTCTCGAAGGGCAGCCGGGTCTGGTCCAGGATGCCGACGGTCCGCCCGTCGGCTTCCAGCCAGACGGTGCGGTGGGTGAAACGGCTCTCGTCCATGGGGCGGGGCTCCGGATCTCTGTGGGCGGATCAGGCGCCGAGCACGCGGCCGGCGACGGCGTCGAGCCGGGCGAGCAGCTCGGGATCGCGCTTCTCGGGCGCGGTGATCAGGGCATGATCGAGCGCCGTGTGGCAGCCGGCGTGGCAGGGCTCGCGGCGGTCGGCCAGCGCGGGCGCCACCTCTTTCACCAGGGCGCGGGCATGATCGGCATTGCCCAGCAGCACCTTCACCACCTGCTCCACCGTCACCTTGTCGTGCTCGGGATGCCAGCAGTCGAAATCGGTCACCATGGCGACGGTCGCGTAGCACAGCTCCGCCTCGCGGGCGAGCTTGGCTTCGGGCATGTTGGTCATGCCGATGACGCTCGCCCCCCAGCTGCGATAGAGCTTCGATTCCGCAAGCGTCGAGAATTGCGGGCCTTCCATGGCGATATACGTGCCGCCGCGGCGGATATCGAGACCGAGCCGCTGGCCCGCCGCCTCCACCGCATCGCCCAGACGCCGGCAGACCGGATGGGCCATGGAGACATGGGCGACGCAGCCTTTGGTGAAGAAGCTCTTCTCACGCGCGAAGGTGCGGTCGATGAAATCGTCGACGATGACGAAGGTGCCGGGCGGCAGATCCTCTTTCAGCGAGCCGACCGCCGAGACCGACAGGATCTCGGTCACGCCCGCCCGCTTCATCGCATCGACATTCGCACGGTAGTTGAGGTCGGACGGCGCATGGACATGGCCGCGGCCATGGCGCGGCAGGAAGACCAGCTGCACATCGCCCAGGCGGCCGAACATCAACTCGTCCGAGGGGGCCCCGAAGGGCGAGGAGATCCGCCGCCAGCCGATATCGGTTAGGCCCGGAATGTCGTAGACGCCGCTGCCGCCGATGATGCCGATCACCGGGCGGCCGTCGCTGCCCAATCCGATGCCTGCGCCCGCTGCACTGGTCGATGCCATGCCCGTCACCCCTCGTCTGGTTCGTCTCGTCATCCGGCCCCGGATCCATCCGCGGGCCCTGCTCTTCCCGGCTGCTCGCATTCTGCGTGGTTCGGCAGGAATTTTCTACCCTGCGTTAAGAACCCGCCATCAGGTTCCCGCGACACGGCGCCCTTTCCTGCACATCCGGAGCGGCACACCCTGGCCGAGCCGTGGCCTGAATGCAACAATCCGAAAAGCGACAGGGGCCCGAAACGCAACGGGGACCTGAAACGCAACGGGGGCCGCCCCTCCGCAAAAGGGCGACCCCCGTTTCGATCCGGTCGGATCAGTCAGGCTGCATCAATGGATGCGGGCCCAGATCCGCCGCTTGGCAACGTAGAACACGATGGTCAGCGCAATCAGGAACAGGATCACCTTGATACCGGTCTGCTTGCGCTCTTCCATCTTCGGCTCGGCAAGCCAGGTCAGGAAGGTCGCGACGTCGTGGGTCATCTGCTCCACGGTCGCCGGCGTGCCGTCGCCATAGGGCACCATGTCGGCCGCCAGCGGCGGCGGCATGCCGATCTGATGGCCCGGGAAGTAGGCGTTGTAATACATGCCGGGCCGCACTTCCATGCCCGCCGGCGGCTCGGTATAGCCGGTCAGCAGCGCATAGATGTAGTGCTCGCCACCCAGACGGGCCTTCGCCATCAGCGACAGGTCCGGCGGATAGGCGCCGCCATTGGAGGCGCGGGCCTGCTTCTCGTTGGCATAGGGGCTGGGCCAGCGATCCGAGGCGACGGCCGGGCGCATGAACATGTCGCCATTGTCGTCCGGGCCGTCCTGGACCTGCTTCTTCGCCGCAATCGCCTTGATCTCGTCCTCGTTGTAGCCGAGGTCGGCAAGGTTGCGGAATGCCAGATACTTGGCCGAGTGGCAGGCCGAGCAGACCTGTTCGAAGACCTGGAAGCCGCGCTGCGCCGCCGCGCGGTCATAGGTACCGAACGGGCCCTCGTGGCTGAACGAGACCTCGGGCAGTTCGACCGCTTCGGCAGCGATCGCGGTGGCCTGGACGCCCATCAGGGCGCCGAGGCCGGCCAGGGTGCTGATCAGGAGCTTACGCATCACGCCTTCTCCATCGCGCGGTCACCGAGCACGGCAGAGGCGATGCTCTCGGGCAGCGGCCGTGGCCGCTCGAACCAGCCGAGCAGCGGCAGCAGCACCACGAAATGCAGGAAGTACCAGGCGGTGGCAATGCGGCCGATGACCACGGCCATGCCTTCCGCCGGCTGCGCACCGGCCCAGCCGAGCGCCAGGACGTCGACCACCAGCAGCAGGTAGAAGACCTTGAACACCGGGCGGAACTTGGCACTGCGCACCCGCGAGGTGTCCAGCCAGGGCAGCAGGAACAGCACGAAGATTGCGGCGAACATCAGCAGCACGCCGCCGAGCTTGCTCGGGACCGAGCGCAGGATCGCGTAGAACGGCAGGAAGTACCATTCGGGCACGATATGCGCCGGCGTGACCAGCGGGTTGGCCGGGATGTAGTTATCCGGCTCGCCGAAGAAGTTCGGTGCGAAGAACAGGAAGACGGCAAAGAAGGTCAGGAACACGCCCAGCCCGAACAGATCCTTGATCGTGTAATACGGGTGGAAGGGAATGACGTCCTTCTTGGTCTTCTTGTCGATGCCCAGCGGGTTATTGGAGCCGTGCGTGTGCAGCGCCGCCAGATGCAGAACCACCACGCCGACGATCACGAAGGGCAGCAGGTAATGCAGGCTGAAGAAGCGGTTCAGCGTGGGGTTGTCGACCGAGAAGCCGCCCCAGAGCCAGGTCACGATGCTCTCACCCACCAATGGTATGGCCGAGAACAGGTTGGTGATCACGGTGGCGCCCCAGAAGCTCATCTGACCCCAGGGGAGCACATAGCCCATGAAAGCGGTCGCCATCATGAGCAGCAGGATGATCACGCCCAGCCACCACAGGATCTCACGCGGGGCCTTGTACGAGCCGTAATACAGACCGCGGAAGATGTGGATGTAGACGATGATGAAGAACATCGACGCGCCGTTGGCATGCGCATAGCGCAGCAGCCAGCCGAAATTCACGTCGCGCATGATGCGCTCGACGCTGTCGAAGGCGAGTGACGTGTGCGCGGTATAGGCCATGGCCAGCACGATGCCGGTCACGATCTGCAGGACCAGCGCGATGCCCGCCAGCGAACCGAAGTTCCACCAGTAATTCAGATTCCGCGGCGCCGGGTACTCGATCAAGTGTTCCCGCGCGAAGGAGATGATCGGCAAACGGTGGTCGATCCAGTTCGACACACGGCTGCCGGTCGAGGGACTGCTCATCGCCTAACCCCAACCCTGTTCTTGGTTTTACCCGATGCGGATGGTGTTGTCGTCCAGGAACGCATATTCCGGAACGGCGAGGTTCGCGGGTGCCGGACCCTTGCGGATGCGGCCCGACGTGTCGTAATGCGAACCATGGCACGGGCAGAACCAGCCGTCGTAATCGCCCTGGTAGCCCAGCGGGACGCAGCCCAGATGGGTGCAGACGCCGACGACCACCAGCCATTCCGGCTTTTCGACGCGATCCGCATCGGGCTGCGGATCGGGCAGGTCGGCCACATTGACCGCCCGGGCCTCCTCGATCTCCTTCTCGGTCCGGTGACGGATGAACACCGGCTTGCCGCGCCAGGTGATGGTCACCGACTGACCGGCCTCGATCTGGGAGATGTTCACTTCAGTGGACGACAACGCCAGAACGTCCGCCGCCGGATTCATGCTGTCGATCAGCGGCCATGCCAGAGCCGCGGCACCCACCGCAGCGCCGCCGCCCGCCAGCAGCATCAGGAAGTCGCGGCGCGTGGCATCGTCACCATGGTCGTGGTGGCCGTCGCCGGATGGCACCGTGTTCGCCATTTCGCAAACCTTTCGTCGCTCTCACACCTTATCGGGCGTAAAGCCTCGGTCTCGCCTGCGGTCGCACGGGATCCGGCCGAACACCGCTCACTCCGTCCCCGCCGTTTCCCCGTTCCCGGGGATCCGCCGATATACACGGATACTGTCCGCGGCACCCGGACTGGTGGATGCGTCAGGTTGTCGCACCACCATAGGGTGGCCTTGCGAAGCCCCGACGTCGTTCCTTTTCCTCCCGTCGATCACGGCCACTCGTCCAACGCCCGAAGCGAGGCACCACCTCTTGCCCGAACGGGTCGGATTACTGCCGTGTCGCAAAGGGGTATACCGAAAAAACGCCCTCTTTGCAAAGGATGCCCCCCTGGGCATGTTACAGACGCCTACGCGATCCGTCGCCCGTCATCGGTGTCCCGCCCAGATATTTTTCCGCCGACCGCGGCAAGAGAGACACGTCTCCTTCACCCGGAGCCCGCCATGCGCCTCGCCCTGTACGAACCGGACATCCCCGGAAATGCCGGAACCTGCATAAGGCTGTGCGCGTGCCTGGGCATCGGCATCGACATCATCGAGCCCTGCGGTTTCATTCTGTCGGATGCGCGTATGAAGCGGGCGGGGATGGATTATGCCCTGCGTGCGACGATCCGTCGCCATGCCGACTGGGCCGGTTTCGTCGCGGCACGCAGCGCCGAGGCCCCGGAAGGCCGCCTGGTGCTGGCCACCACCCGCGGCGCGGTGCCGCATACCGATTTCGCCTTCCGGCCCGACGACGTGCTGCTGATGGGCAGCGAAACCGCCGGCGTGCCCGATGCCGTGCACGACGCGGTCGATGCCCGGGTGCGGATCGCGATGGTGCCCGGCATGCGATCGCTGAATGTCGCCGTGGCCGCATCCATGATATTGGGAGAGGCACTGCGCCAGACCGGCGGCTTTCCCGCGGCGCTCACCTCTTCCGAGCCGGGCTCTTCGCAGTCCCCCGCCCTCCAGCCAGTCCTCCCCGAGGAGACCAGCCGATGAGTTTCGACGCCCGCGCCGTGCTCGACGCCCGCGCCCGCACCAGCCCGCCCGAGGATCCGGAGGTCGCGGCCGAACGCCGCCAGGCCGCATCGGGCTGGTTCCGCGAGCTGCGCGACCGGCTCTGCGCGGCGTTCGAGGCGATCGAGGATGATTATGCCGGGCCGATGAACCCGGATCTCGCCCCCGGCCGGTTCGAGCGCACGGCATGGGAACGGCCGGGCGGCGGTGGCGGCGAGATGTCCGTCATGCGCGGCCGGGTGTTCGAAAAGGTCGGCGTGAACATCTCGGTCGTCCATGGCGGCTTCTCGCCGGAATTCGCGAAGCAGATCCCCGGCGCCGACCGAGACCCGGCCCCCGGCGGTGCCGATGGCGCCGGCGCGCAGTTCTGGGCTGCGGGGGTGTCGCTGGTGGCGCATATGTGGTCGCCGCATGTGCCGGCCGCCCATATGAACACCCGCCATATCCGCACCACGCTCGGCTGGTTCGGCGGCGGCGGCGACCTGACCCCGATCACCCCGCACGCCCCCGACACGGCGCGCTTCCACGGGGCGTTCAAGGCCGCCTGCGACGCCCATGACGCCGATTACTATCCGCGCTTCAAGGCCTGGTGCGACGACTATTTCTTCCTGCCCCATCGCGGCGAGACCCGTGGCGTGGGCGGCATTTTCTACGACTATCTGGACAGCGGCGACTGGGCGCGCGACTTCGCCTTCACCCGCGATGTCGGGCTCGCCTTCCTGGATGCCTATCCTGCGATCATCCGGGCCCATATGAACCGGTCCTGGACCGAGGCCGAGCGCGACTATCAGCTGATCCGCCGCGGCCGCTATGCCGAATTCAACCTGCTCTACGACCGGGGCACCCAGTTCGGCCTGAAGACCGGCGGCAACACCGAGGCGATCCTGATGTCCATGCCGCCGCATGCGAAGTGGCCCTGAGCCGCGGGGCCGTCTGCTCAGCTTTCAGCCCCGCGCCTGACCGCCCAGACCGCCAGCACGACCAGTGCGGCGGCGCCCGCCACCATGGGCAGGCCGTGCATCGACAGCATTTCGGTGGCGAGGCCGGCGGCGGCCGGGCCGGCGAAACCGCCCAGCGTGTAGCAGAAGGCGATCGCGGTCATGGCCGCACTCATCCGCATCTCGTCGACCCGCGCGCCCGCCTCGATCACCGCCAGCGTGTTCAGCCCGCCGACCGCGCCCCCCCACAGGAAGGCGATCAGCCAGGGCAGGATCGCGTCATCGGCCAGCGGCAGCAGGATCGCCCCCAGGATGACGGCGGTCGCCGCCAGCGCCTGGGCCCGGTCGAAGCCCAGCCGGTCGGCGATGGCGCCGAGCGGGATCTGCAGGATGGTGCCGCCGGCGCCGAAGGCGGTGGCGAAGAGCGGGGCCGCCACCGCCCCCATGCCGGCCGCCGCGGCGTAAAGCGGCAGGAAGGCGATGGAGGCGGTCTCGGCCACGCCGCAGGCGAAGGCTGCGGTCAAGGCCACCGGCAGCAGCCGCACCAGCCCCCAGCCCGATCGCCGGCCGGCGCCGTCGCGGACGGGCGCAACGCCCGGCCGGCCGTCGAAGCCCAGCCGTTTCAGCACCACCAGCGGCGGGATCGCCGCCGCCATCACCGCGGCCGCCGCCAGGAAAGGCAGGCTGCCCTGATGGCCCGTCAGCGCCACCAGCCCGGGGCCGAGCGCGATGCCCAGGCCCATCAGGGTTTCATGGGTGCCGATGGCACGACCGCGGATCGCCTCTGGCGCGATGCGCACGATCCAGGTGTCGCAGGCGATCCAGCGCAGGATCAGCCCGATACCGGCAAGCGCGTTCAACCCCGCCAGGGCGATCGGATCTTCCACCACCGCCATGCCGCCGAGCGCCGCGATCCCCACGATCAGCGCCAGGGCCACCGTTCCCGCCAGCCCCAGCCGGGCGATGATCGCCGGCACGAAGCGCGAGACCAGCAGGATCATCGCCCAGGGGGCCGCCGCCACCAGGCCGATGGTGCCGGCATCGACGCCGCGCCCGTCGAGCATCAGCGCCAGCAACGGAGCGGTCGCCCCGATCTGGACGATCTGGGCAAGCCCTGACAGCAGGTTGACCGCCACAAGCCCGACCATGACCCGGGGCTGCTTGCGATCGTCGTCGCGGGACACGGCCGCCGGCCGGTCGGAATTGGTCGAGGAGGCGGTCATCGGGAAGAGACCTCGGAGGGCGCGGTTCGGGAGGAAACGATCCTGCAGCTGAAACGATTATCACGGCATCGTCGTCAACTTATAATTATGATTTTCAGGTGCGTTCTATTATAGATAGATGAATTCGCACCCCGGATCCACGACCGAAATGGTTCGTCCCATGATCCCCTTATCCCCCGCCGACGACGCCGCCCCGGAAACATCCGCCGGGACGGATACGCGAGACGACGCCCTCGACACGCTGCGCGACTGGATGGTCAGCGGCCTCGGCTGTGTCGCCGGCCGCCGCGAGTTCCTCCGCAACCGCTATTACATCGCCCCGGTCGCGACCCCCGACGACGTGCGCCGCGCCTTCACGGGTTTCGTGGAAGCCCTGGAGGCGCGCCGCACGGTCGCCGGGCTGTTCGTGGCCACCCGCCCCGATGGCGGCATGCTGCCGCCGGAACCGGTCGCCACCGCCATCCGGCGCATGGCCGATCTGATGTCCGTGCTGACCACCCGCCCGCCCGAGGTCCTGGTCGATGGCGGCCAGCTGAACCGCGCGATCGAGCTGACCTGCCCGGTCACCAACCGGCGGCTGCTCTTCGACGATTTCGATGCCGTCGCCTTCTGCCCGGCGGCCGCCGATCCGGGCGATCCGCTCTACGACCCGATGATGGCGGCGCCCGTGATCTGCGCCAACCTCAATTCCGACGTCTATGCCTTTTCGATGTTCACCCGCGATCTCTGCCTGCAGGCGCATGACTGCGAAGTGTTCGAGATTGCGGATCACCGCACCCGCCGGGCCCTGTTCGCCCGGGCCTCGGAGCTGTGGCAGCGCTTTGCCGAGCGCACGGTGCGGAACTATGTCTCGATCACCGATACCGGCCTCTGCCCCACCTATCTGGATACCGATCGTCACCACTGGTATGCCAGCCATCAGGATCCCGCCTTCGCCGAGATGCGCAAGGAGCTGTACCGCCACGACATGCCGGTGCTGTATACCGGCCGCATCCTGCGGCGCTGGATCGCCTGGTTCGAGGGGGGCGATGCGGCAGAGGAGGCACATTTCGAACCCTCGGCCCTCACCCCCGCCGGCTGCCCGGTGCATGGCGTCGGCCGCAGCTGAACCGCCTGGCTGACGCTTTCGCCTAGCTGCCGCCCCCGCCAGGGCTGCTGCCCCCACCCACACTGGTACCGATGGGCACGAAGCGGCGCCGCGCCTCGGCAAGGCAGGCGCCGCGGTCGGGGGCGAAGCCCTCGTCCAGCCACCAGGCCTCGATCTCGGACAGCGCCTGCCCCAGACCGGGGCCGGGCTTCAGGCCAAGCGCGATCAGATCGGCGCCGCCCAGCGGCAGATGCGGCTGGCTCCAGCCCGACAGCGCCCCGATCGCCGACCGGAACCCGGCCTCGTCGTCGGCCGCCAGCGTGCCGCGGGCCTGTGCCCGGGCCCAGCCGGCGAACAGCCGGTCGCGGATGGTGGTGATCCCCTCGCGATAGGCGGCGACCCGCACCGTCATCGGGCTCGGCGGTCTGGCCGGCAGGCGGGCCGTCGCCTCGGCCACCGCCCCCACCCGGGCCGCCAGCTGGTTCGACGGCTTCAGCCGCTCGATCCGCCGGCGCCAGTGGTCGACGGCCCCGAAGGCCGGGCCGCAGGTGGCCGTCAGCACCGCCAGCCGGCGTGCGGCATCGGCCATGTCCAGCGCCTCTTCGATCGCGATCAGCGCGTCCAGGGGCCCCGTGTCGACGATCCCGCCCAGCACCTGGTCGAGCACGCCCAGATCGGCCATCAGCAGCAGAATGCCGTCGCCGCCGGCCACGCGCGGCCCGCCCAGAATCCGCAGGAATTCCTCGCGGATCCGCTCGCCAGACAGCGCCTGGATGCGCTCGGCGAATTCCCGGCAGGCATCGACGGCCGCCCGGTCGGGCTCGCCGCGGCCCAGCCGCGCCTGGAAGCGGAAGAAGCGCAGAATGCGCAGAATGTCTTCCAGGATCCGCCGCCGGGCATCGCCGATGAACCGCACCCGCCCCGCCGCCAGATCCGACAGCCCGTCGAAGGGATCGTAGAGCCGGCCGGCAAGGTCCAGCGACATGGCATTCACGGTGAAGTCGCGCCGCCGGGCATCCTCGGCCCAGTCGCGGCTGAAGGCCACCACCGCCCGCCGCCCGTCGGTAGCGACGTCGCGGCGCAGCGTCGTCACCTCCACCGGAAACCGGTCGGCGATCAGCGTAACGGTCCCGTGCTCGATGCCGGTCGGCACCGCCTTGATCCCGGCGGCGGCCGCCGCCGCCATCACCGCCGGCGGCTCCAGGGTCGTGGCGACGTCGATATCGCCGATGGGGTCGCCCGAGATCAGGTCGCGGACGGCACCGCCCACGAAGCGCGCTTCGCCGCCCGCGGCCGCCAGCGCCGCGAAGACCCGGCGCACGGGCGCCGCCGCCATCTCGGGCGGCAGCACGACATCGGTTCGGACGGGATCGGTGCGCGCGGGCAGAAGGGGTTCGGGGGCGTCGGCCATGATGCAGGGGTCACGCTGGAGCGGGGGACGGACGGTAAGGCGAAGATGGGCGCGGTCAGTCCTGCCCGTAATGGCCCGGGACGATCCGGCCGTCCTCCACCCTGGGTGGAACATAGACGCCCGGGTCGGGCCGGGGACCGACCGCATGGCCCACCAGGAACAATGCCGCCGCCAGCACCACCACCGCAAGCCCGGTGACCCAGACCGGCGGCGCATCGGGCCGGCTGCCCCGCTGCCGCTCCACCCGCCCGGCCCAGGCCATCCAGGCGGCATAGGCGAGGAAGGGGGCCAGGAAGGGCAGGATATAGGTCAGCAGGATCCGCATCGCCCGGCCTAGCCCGCCCCGGCCGTCATGGTGCCGGCGGCGGCGAAATCGGCGACCCTGGGGCCGGGCATGCGGCCCTCGCCATCGGTGTCCTTCAGCGACAGCCCGGCATCCAGCACCCGGGTCAGATTGACCAGCATGCCCGCGGTCGCCCCCCAGATGTAGTAGCGGCCGAAGGGGAAGGCATACCAGTGGCGCACCACCCCGCCGCGTTCCAGCGAATGGCGCTTGCGGTTGCGCGGGTCCATGAAGAAGGCGAGCGGCACCTCGAAGACGTCGGCCACCTCGAAAGGATCGGGGATCACCTCGAAGGGCGGCGTCACCAGGCCCACGATCGGCACCACATGGAAGCCGGTGATGGTTTCGTAGGTGTCCAGCCGGCCGATGATCCGGATATGGTCGCGGGTGACGCCGATCTCTTCCCGGGTCTCGCGAAGGGCCGTGTCCACCGCGTCGATATCGCCCTCGTCCACCCGGCCGCCGGGAAAGGCGACCTGGCCCGCATGGGCATGCAGATGCTGGGTGCGCTGGGTCAGCAGCACGGTCAGCCCCCCGGACCGTTCCACCAGCGGCACCAGCACGGCCGCCGGCCGCTTGGCGCCGCCATGGCGGGAGCCGGGGTTGAGCACATAGTCGCCGTTCACCGCCGGCATCGCCGGGTCGATGCCGGCGGCATTGGGCTCGTTGAACAGGGCGGCGATATCGGCACCGGTGGTCATGCGCGGCCTCCGGCGCGGCGCGGCTGCCCGGCGAGTTCGATATCGGGGGAGCCCAGATAATGGGTCAGACCGGCACTTTTCACCGCCAGCAATTCCTCTCCGGTTTCGGGCGAAATAGCCAGATCGGCTATATTGACCAGCTCATAATAGACGGAACGGCTAAGCAGCGCCTCCAGCCCGCGGCCGACCGCCAGATAGGGGGCGGGGTCGCCGCTTTCGGGGCGCGGGCGCAGCACCAGCGGGTGGTCGGCGTCCAGCGGCACCTCGGCATCGACATTGGTGCGGAAGATGATCCGGGCGTCGTCTCCCTCGCCCTCGATACGCATGGCGGTCACGATATAGGCGGCGTCCTCGACCTGGATGCGGCATTTTTCGACCGGGGTCTCCAGCCAGTAGTCGCCGTCCTGGTCGCGGTGGAGCACGGTCGAGAACAGCTTGACCAGCGGCATCCGGCCGATCGGCGTGCCCTGGTAGAACCAGGTGCCGTCGCGGGCGATGCGCATGTCGATATCGCCGCAGAAGAACGGCCCCCGGCGCTGTTCCGCCGGCCGGGCCCCCGGGGCGGAATTGCCCAGCCCCAGCCGTCCGGCCAGGTCGGCCCCACCCCGATCGGTCCCATTCTTGGCGGCCCCCTCCTTATCGGTTCTGTCCGCGCTGGTCATGCCTCCTCCTCCCTGGTCTTGCGATCGCTCAGCCACCGCGCTCTCAGCGCCGCGCCGTGGCGGGCCAGCCAGCCCAGCGCCACGATGGTGGTCGCATTGTCCAGCCGGTCGCCATCCAGCAGGGCCACCGCCGCCTCGCGCGGCAGGGCGAAGATGCGGATGTCCTCGTGCTCTTCCACAAGGCCGCCGGTCGAGCCGCGGTGCTCGGCCCGCACCTCGCCGACATAGAGATGCAACCATTCGTCGCAGGCGCCGGGCGAGGGCTGATAAGTCGATATGGCTTCGATCCGGCCAAGCTCAAGCCCGGCCTCTTCCACCGCCTCGCGCCGGGCGACCGCCTCGGGCGTCTCGCCCGGCTCGATGATGCCGGCGACGATCTCGACCATCCAGGGGCTGGCATCGGCGGGGCCGTAGAGCCCCCCGGGGCGGAACTGTTCGATCAGCACCACCTCGTCGCGCACGGGATCGTAAGGCAGCACCGCGGCCGCGGTGCCCCGCTCGAAGATCTCGCGGGTGAAGGGCGCGCTCCAGCCGCCGGCCAGAAGACGGTGGCGGAGCGTCAGCCGCACCATGCGGAAATAGCCCTGATGGACCACCTCGCGCGCCAGGATCTCGACATCCTCGCGGCCGTAAGAGGCGGCGGCGGGATCGGGGTCGGGGACACCGCGGACGGCGGGTCGGTCGGCAGGCATGGCGCTCTCCGGTCGGGACGGCAGGGGTGTATGACGTGTCGATGACGCCATTCTGACCCCGGCCGCCCCGCCGGTCGAGTGGGCTTCGTGTGTCAGGCCGCCACGGCTGCACGCTCGACGATGCCGGCGGCATCGACGCCCGGCGCCAGCGTGCCGTAGAGCCCGCCATGATCGCCGGCAAGCCGGCTGGCGAACCAGGCCTCGGCCAGGCTCTGGGGCGTGCGCTCCATCAGCTCGGCCCCGGCCAGCGCCACCGCCAGATCGCCGACCAGACGGCGGGCGCGGAACTCCATCTCGTCATTGGAGCCGAGCGCGCGCAGCGTGGCGTCCAGATGGGCATCGTACCGGCTGTCCTGGCCGCGCGACCGGGTCAGATGCGCCACCAGCGCCTCGCGCGCCGCCGGTTCCCGCGCAAGGGCGCGCAGCACGTCCAGCGCGATGACATTGCCCGAGCCTTCCCAGATCGCGTTGACCGGCACCTCGCGATAAAGCCTGGGCAGGCCGCTGTCCTCGACATAACCGTTGCCGCCCAGGCATTCCATCGCCTCGTAGACGAAGCCGGGCGCGCGCTTGCACACCCAGTATTTCACGATCGCGGTGGCGATGCGGGCGAAGGCCGCCTCCTGCGGCTCGCTCGACCGCGCCTCGAAGGCCTGAGACAGACGCATCACCATGCGCATGGCGGCTTCCTGCTCCAGCGCCAGATCGGCCAGCACATTCACCATCGCCGGCTGATCGACCAGTCGCTTGCCGAAGGCCTGGCGGTGGCGGGCATGGTGGATGGCCTGGGTCAGCGCCTGACGCATCAGCCCGGCGGAGCCCAGCGCACAATCCAGCCGGGTGTGGTGAACCATCTCGATGATCGTGCGCACGCCCCGCCCCTCAGGCCCGACCCTCGCCGCCCAGGCACCCCGGGTCTCGATCTCGGAGGAGGCGTTGGAGCGGTTGCCGAGCTTGTCCTTGAGCCGCTGGAGATGGACGGCATTGCGACTGCCGTCGGGGCGCCGGCGCGGCAGCAGGAAACAGGTCAGCCCGGCCTCGGTCTGGGCCAGCGTCAGGAAGGCATCGGACATCGGCGCCGAGCAGAACCATTTATGGCCGGTGATCTCGTAGACCTCCTGGCCGTCCTCGTGGCCGACGCGGACCGCGCGGCTGGTATTGGCACGAACATCCGACCCGCCCTGCTTTTCGGTCATCGCCATGCCCAGCGTCAGGCCGCGCTTTTCGGCCGCCGGCAGGGGCCGCGGGTCGTAGTCGCGCGACAGCACCCCCGGCAGCCAGTTGCGCGCGACCGCCGGCTCGGCCTCGAGCGCCGGGGCGACGGCGAAGGTCATGGTCAGCGGGCACATGGTGCCGGCCTCGGCCTGGCAGTGCAGATAGACCAGCGCCGAGCGCGCCACCATGGCGCCGGGGCGGCGCTCGTTCCAGGCGAAGGCATGCACCCCCGCCCCGATCCCCTCGGCCATGATCGCATGATAGGAGGGGTGGAAACGCACCTCGTCGATCCGGTTGCCGTAACGGTCGTGGGTGACCAGCTCGGGCGTGTACCGGTTGGCATCGAAGCCCAGCGCCATCAGCGGCCCGCCGGTCTTGGCGCCATAGTCGGACAGATGCTCGAAAGCCCAGCCGCCGCCGAAACCATCCACCGCGTCGACCAGCGCATGGTCGCCGGCGAAGAGATTGGCCTCCAGCGGCGGGGCCTGGTTGAAGACGGCATGGGTGGCGCCGGAAAGCGGCTGGGGCGCACCGGCGGCCTTGAGGCTCTGATCGGTCATGGGGAGGGTCCTTTGGGGCGATGACGACGACGGGAGGGCAGCCGTGACGGGGGGCGGCTGCGGCGGAGAGGCGGGGCGATGGCAGCGGCGTCAGCCGCGACCCACGGCCTCGGCTGCGCGGCGGGCGATGCGCAGCGTATCGATGGTGACGTCGGGCCGGCCGGTCAGGCCGCGGCGGCAGAAGCCGACGATCTCGGCGATGATCGTCACATCGGCCTCGGTCAGAACGCCATGGCCGGGATCGACGATGCGGGCCCGCGCCAGCGGCCCGACCAGCGCCTCGCTGACCACGCCGACCATGGCCGCGGCCGCGAGTTCCGGCGGCTGGGGGGCAAGGTCGCCCTCGGCCAGCCCGGTCGCCACCGCCTCGGCATAGAGCGCGGTATAGCGCCGGCGCGCCGCCAGCCGCTCGGTATCGACCAGCGGATCGACCGGCTCGGCCAGAAGCGCATAGGCGAGCGCCCGGCCGGCCAGCGCACGGGCGGCGAAGGTCGCCATCGCATTGGCGATCCGCCGGTCGGCCGGCCCCTGGCCGCGGATCGCATCCGCCACCGCCTTCAACTCGTGGGTCGAGGCCCGGCGGAACAGCTCGGCACAGAGTTCGGCCTTGGAGGTGAAATGGCGATAGACCGTGCCGACCGCCACCTCGGCATCCTCGGCGACCGCGCTGACCGACAGGCCGGAAAAGCCGGCACGGCGCAGAATCGCGAAGCCGGCGCTGCACAGCTTTTCCCGCGTTCCGGTGATCGGGACCACGCCGGCCGCCGCCGTCGACCTCGCCATGTCTGCCTCCTGCGGGCCGTGCCGATGCGGCCGCTTACGATGTGAATCCGGATTCACATCGAGCCACAGCCCGGCAGAGGATGCAAGCGGCATCACCAGGGGGCCGGGCGGTCCGCATCGGGACGCACCGCTTCGTGACATGATCCGCACAACGCACCTGTCCCGGGCCGACCCGCGGCGACCGCCCCATCGGCCGGCACACCCCGGCCAAGAGATGGCGGGCATCATTGCGGCTTTTTGAGTCGGTTTGAATCTTTCTTCGTGGGTATGTTGATGGCGAACTGTATCTACGGTTTAATATCCGATGCGGCCTCGCATGCGACAAAAGGAGAGCACTCATGACGAACTTCGCCAAGGATTATGCCGATTTCGGCACGCCCATCACCTCGCTCGGCGGCGATAACGGCAAGCTGACCAGCGCTGCCTCGCAGCTGCTGGAAGGCGATCTGGTCGCACTCGCCTGGGGCAACCACACCACCCGCACCGAAGCGCTGGCGGTGCGCGACGTGCAGTCGATCGAAGAGGCCTTCCGCGCCCACCCCTTCCACGGCAGCCATGACACGGCGACCGTGGGTGCCGGCTGCTGCTGCACCTGCACCCCCGCCTGCTGCTGCACCGCCGGCGCGGTGGTCGACACGGTCGCCGACGCCGCCTGACTGGCCCACGACCCGTCCCGGATGCTGGTCGTCCGGATACTGGTCGTCCGGATACTGGTCGTCCGGATACTGGTCGTCCCCGACCAGACGGCCCGCCTGGCCCCCACCCCCCGCACGCCCGAGCCCCGAGGTAACATCGATGAATGACGGCAACCTGCTGATCCGGCTTCTACCGTTCCAACTGGCCGAGACCGCAGCCGGCACGCTTATCCGCAGGGGTGCCCTTCGCCTGATGCTCGACGGCGACGGTATCGCGGAGATCGTGGCCCGGCTGCAGGAGGTCGCGTCGGATGCATTCTGCAGCCGGCACGACCTCCTCGCCCTTTTCCCGCCGATCGACCGGCCGCGGGTCGATGCGCTGCTGCGCGAACTGGCGATCCGCCGCCTGGCGGAGCTGCGCGGCCCGGGCGCCCCCACCGACGCCGCCCCGCGCCACGAGGACAGCGAGGATGTGTTCTTCTGGCAGCTGGGCATGACCCGCGACCAGATCCGCAGCGCGACCGGCGGCCGGATCGCGCTGGTGGGGGTGAATGCCCTCAGCCTGGCGCTGATCGAGCATCTCGGCCGCTATGGCACCTGGCAGGCGGTGCTGATCGACGACGTGCCGCTGCGCAACCATGCGCTTTACGAGCGCGGCCTGCCCGCGGGGCTGACCATCGTGGATGCCGCAGAGGCAGACGAGGCGGTGCGCGCCGCCAACATCGTGGTCGCCTGCGCCGAATTCGGCGGGCTGGGCCTGCTGAAGCCCTGGAATGCCCTGGCCGCCGCCGAAAACCGCCCCTTCCTGCCGGTGATCGTCGAGGATCTGACCGCGCGCCTCGGCCCCCTGTCGATCCCCGACGAGACCGCCTGCCTGGAATGCCTGGATGCCCGGCAGAATTCCCATCTGAAGGGCCGCCCGTCGGACCGCCGCCTGATGGAAGAGATCCTGGCCCGGGGACAGGACGTGTCCGGCACCCATCCGGCGCTGATCGCCATGGCGGCACCGCTCGCCGCCTTCGAACTGCTGCGCTTCGCCGCCGACCTGCTGCCCCGCCGGGTGGGCAAGCTGATCGAACTCAACCTGATGGGATCGAGCATGGTGGCGAGCCGGGTGCTGAAGGCCCCGCGCTGCCCGGTCTGCAGCCCGATGAAACACGCCGGCAAGCTGGCGCTTGAAAAGGTGGCGCTGAACCCGGAGCGCTGGGCCGAAGTGGAAGCGATGGGAGGTCCCGATGGCCCGCGTTGAGAATTTGGACCGCGTTGAGGGCCTGGACCGCGTTGAGGGCCCGGATCGCGTCGAGGAGCTGGACCGCGTCGAGGAGCTGGACCGCGTCGAGACCGGGGGCTGCCTCGAAACGGAGCCGGGGCCCCCGCCCCTGCGCCGCGGCATCCGCACCCGCCGGCCGCTGGGGGCCCTGCCCGATATCGTGCCCCTGCTCTACGACCCCAAGGTCGGCATTCTGGGCGAGATCCGCGAGCATGACCGCGAGGCCGGCTCTCCCGAATATTTCCGCTACGTCACCACGGCCGGCGACACCACCGCCTTTTCCGGCCATCAGAATTTCTCGATCGGCGGCGGCGGCTCCACCTCGCGCGGGATCGCACTGGCCAAGGCGATCGGCGAGGCCATCGAACGCTATGCCGCCGCGGTCTATGATCGCCGCGACTACCCGATGGTGCCCTATGACGCGGCACCGTTCGACTGCGTCGCGCCCCAGGATTTCGCCCTGTTCGACGCAGCCCAGTTCGACGATCCGGACTTCACCTACCAGCCCTTCAACGGCCGGTCGGATGTGCGCTGGATGCCGGCGAAAAGCCTGGTCTCGGGCCGGATCCGCCATGTGCCGGCCTGTTTCGTACACCTGCCCTATCTGTTTCCGCGCAACGGCGACGAATGGCCGCTGGCCCAGTCCATCTCGACCGGCCTTGCCTGCCATGGCAGCTTCGCCCAGGCGGCGCTGGGCGGGATCTGCGAGGTGGTGGAGCGGGACTGTTTCTCCATCACCTGGCAGGCCATGGTCTCACGCGAGAGGATCCGCCCGGAAAGCCTGGCCCCTTCCCATCGCGACGCCATCCGGCGCTTCGTGGCGGTGGGCTACGACGTCCATATGATGAATATCAGCCACGACAACCGCATCCCCACGATCATGACCGTGCTCCGCGGCCGGCGTGCGGGCAATGCGCCGCTGGCCGTCGCCGCCGCGACCGACCTGTCGCCCCTGGTCGCCGCCACCAAATCGCTGGAAGAACTGGCCCATACCGAACGCTATGTCCGCCAGCTGATGGGAGAGCTGGGGCGGATCGAGATCGAGCCCGGGCATCGCAACGTCTACAGCCAGGTCAGCCATGTGAATTTCTGGATCAGCCCGGAACGGGCGCGGCATGCGGATTTCCTCCATGCCTCGCCGCGGGAGATCGATCTGGCCGACCTGCCGGACCGCACCACCGGCGATCCGGCCGGCGACCTGGATGCCGTGGTCACGGCCATCGCCGGCACCGGCCATGACGTGCTGATCGCCGATCTGGCCACCCCCGATGTCGCGGCGCTGGGCTTCCACGTGGTGCGCGCGCTCGTGCCCGGCTACCACCCGCTTTACATGGGCTATCGCCTGCGTGCGCTGGGCGGGCGGCGGTTGTGGACCGTGCCCCAGGCGCTGGGCCATCCGGGCATCCACCGGTCGACCGGCGACAACCCCATGCCCCATCCCTTTCCCTGACGGCCAACCGGCCCCCGATCGCGGAGCACCCCCCATGAAAGCTGATGGCCCGAGCTGGGACGACCTCGTCTGGGGCGAGGCGGAAACCGACCTGCTGTGGGAGACCTTTCACGAGAACAGCAAATCCTCGGGCTATGACGACGCCCTGCCCAACCAGGTGGTCGTGGACTGGATGACCCGGCTGAAAAACGCGCTGGTCTATGACAGTGCCGATGCCGTGCCCCTGCCCGGGCCGGAGCGGTTTCCGCCCTTCACCCGCGGCCTGGGCGAGGCGATCGCCCGCCGCCACACCCCGCGCGGCCTGGTGCCGACCCCGATGGCGCTGGAGACGCTGGCCTCGCTGCTGCACCACGCCTATGGCATCAACCGCTGGAACGAGGGCACCCATTTCCCGCGGCCGTTCCGCAATGTGCCGTCGGGCGGCGGGCTGTTCCCGCTGGAGCTGTATGTCCACGACCGCGGCCTGGTCGACGGCCTGCAGCCCGGGCTGCACCATTACGATCCGGAAACGAACTGCCTGCGCCGGATCATGGATGGCGACATGACCGAGGCCTTCGCCCCCTGCCTGTATCAGCCCGAGATCATCCGCGGTGCCACGGTCACCATCTTCCAGACCGCCCTGTTCCGGCGCAGCACCTTCAAATATCGCGACCGCGGCTATCGCTTCACCCTGATCGAGGCGGGCCATGTGGCCCAGAACCTGAATCTGGTCGCGACCGCGCTGGAGCTGGGGGTGTGGAATATCGGCGGCTTCCAGGACCGCAGGATCGATCGCCTGCTGGGCATCGACGGCGTCAACCACGCCACGGTCTATATGCATGCGATCGGGCGGGAGGCCGTCTGACGTGGACAGCCATCGCACCCCCGCCTCGGCACGGTCCGGCCCGATACCGCCCGCCCCCGCGCCGCACCCGGCCTTTGTGGTGGTCTGCGAAACCGATGCCGATCTCTGCCGTCTGGCCGGCCGGCTGGCCGGCGCCGGGCCGCTGCTGGTGGCGGATCTGAGCCTGGGCAGCTGGCGGGGGCACTGGCTGGCCCGCGAGCTGGGGCGGCAGCTGGGGCTGGATCTTCCGGGCGATCAGGGCCCCGTCCCCGGAGAGGCTGCCGGAGGCCCGCCGGCCGAGAGGGTGGTGGCCGCACTGATCGACCGCGAGACCATGGGCGACGCCACCGTGCTCGCCGCCCATCATGCCGCGCTGGCGATCGCCGACGCCGCACGCCGGCAGGGGGTGGGGGCGATCCTGATCGCCGGGCCGGCGGCGGATCACGGCTGGATGGCCGAAGATCTGTGGCTGCTGCGGCTGCTGAACCGGTTGAGCGAGCTGACCGTGGCGGTGGCGGTTCCCGCCGAAGGCCCGGTTTCTGCCGACGAACTTGCGCCGGCCGAACTGCCGATCGCGGTGATCGCGGCCGAGGGCCCGGTCGCCCCGACGGTGGCGCAGCCGGCGGATCCCGATTGCCCCGGTCTCATCTGGCCAGGTCTTTCCCGGCCGGAGGATCTGCCCGATGCAACACCGGGCGGCAACTGGCCGGTGCTGCCCGCCATCGCCGGCCTGGCCGGGGCGGCGCTGATCCTGCCCGGCGCGCGGGCAGCGGCGGCAGCCGGATGCACCGGGGTGCCGGCGAACCCGCCGCTCTGGCGGCGCGCCCGCACCGAGGCCCTGAAGCCGGTTGCGGACCGGCGGCCCGAGATCCTGTCGGCCGGCGCCGCGGCGGCCTTTGCCGAGGGCGGCTGGCGCCAGTCGCTGCGGCTGATCGAGGCGGCCCTGCCCGCCACGGCGGATGCCGAAACCCGGGGCGCGCTGGAAGCGCAGGCCCAGGCCATGCGGATCGCGGTGATGGATTTCGCCGGCGCCGCCGACCGGCCCGATCCCGAGCCGGGCCTGTCGGCGCCGCTTCGCCGCGAGCTTGCCACCGCCAAGGCCTGGGGGCTGGTGATGACCGGCCGGCCGGCCGAGGCCGACCGGTTGTTCGGCGAGGCCCGCGCCCTGGCCACGCCGGCCGACCGCGACCCGATGTGGCTGTATCTGCTGAACATTTCGGCGCTGGCGAAGCTGCGCACCGGCCGGATCGACGATGCCTTCGCCTTCGAGCACCAGATCGAGGCCCGGCTGCGCGGCTTCGACCCGCCGGACTGGCATCTCGGCTATATCAACGCCATCAACCTGGCCCGGCTGCACCGTCAGGCCGGCCAGATCCCCGAGGCGCGGGCCTGTTACGAGCGCGCCTTCGCGATCACGCTGGGCCTGCGTTCGGAAAGCGACCAGCTTTATCTGGCGGTCTGCCAGGCCGGGCTGGAACAGGCCGAGGGGCGGATTGCCGAAGCCCTGATCACCACCCTGCGCGCGGCCCTGCACTGGCTGTCCATGACCGTGCCCGAAGCCCTGGCCCCGCGGGTGGCCCGCGCCATGGGGGCGGTTCCGGGCGGCGAGCTGGTCGCCCGGGTCGACGATCATCTGCTGGGCCGGTTGACCGCGCTGCTGGAGAGGATCGGCCCGCCCTTCGACGACCTGGCCCGCGACCCGGCGGAGGACGGCCCGAGATGGCGGCGGGCGGAGGGGAACACCTCCGGGTGCACCGCCTGGGGCGGCCCCGGCTGGGGGGTGCTGATCCGCCCGCGCCCCACGGGCGAGGACCAGCCCGGGCGGGCAGAGGCGGGGCGCGACGGCGGCCGGTTGGGGGCGCTTACCGCGCGGATCCTGGCCCGGCTGAGCCCGGCGCCGATGGCGCCGGCCGATGCCTGCATCCTGGTCGATGGCGGCTTCGGCACCGACATGCCGGTGCGGCTGCCCGAGCTGATCGGCCTGGCCCTGCGCCAGGGCTGCACCCGGCTGCGCTTCCGCAACCGGGATCTGGTGCTGACGGCGGCGCAGGCGGCGGATCTGCTCGACCGCTGCCGGGTCGGGCCGGGGCCGGGGATCGATGCCATCGACCGCGCGGCCGACGGCCGGCTGGCGGTGCGGTTCCGGCGGGTGCGGCCGCAGCTGGTGGTGGCGGCGGACGACCCGGCCGCCACGGCCCTGACCGCGACCGATGGCCTGGTCTTCGCCGATCTGCAGGCGCGGACCGGGCTGGACCGGTCGGTGCTGCTGGCGGCGGTGCGCCGGCTGGAGGCCTGCGGCGCGCTGGCGGTTGCGGTGCCGGACGGGATCTGATGACCCCGCCCCGGAGCTGCCATCTGGCCTTCCGGCTGGAACCGCAGATCGCGCCCTGCCTGTGCTGGGCGGCGCTGGGCAGTGCCCTTGCCGCCCATTACGGCCTGGAGGATGCGCCGGGGCAGCGGGATCTGGTGATCCGGATCTTCGGCCGGTTCGATCCGAAACCGGCCCCGGCCGAGGCGGTGCTTCAGGCGCTGGGCCTGCTGAAGGCGCAGATCGACCGGCCGCTGACGGCAGAGGAAATCCGGGCCGAGATCACCGCCGGCCGGGTGATCGCGGCCGAGATCGCGCTGGGGTTCGGCGGCGCCCATCTGGTGGCGATTTCCGGCATCGCCGCCGATGACCGGGTGCAGGTAGACGACCCCCGCAGCGGCCGGAGCCTGATGCCGCTGGCCGAGCTGGTGGCCGACCCCGGCGGCTGGTGGTCGTGGCGGCGCAGCTTCCTGACCGGTCCGCCGGGTTGATCGCGGCCCCGGCCGGGTGCGGTTCAGGCCGGGTGCGGTTCAGGCGGAGTGCGGTTCAGGCCGAGTGCGGTTCAGGCCTGAGAGGCGATGCAGATCAGCAGCACCCAGAAGAACACGAACCATTGCAGCAGGCCCATCATCGCGGAGCCTCCCCGCCCGCCGGGGCGGCTGCGTCCTCGCCCATCCCGTCGGTTTCGAGCGTCGGCTTCCGGGATTGCGGCAGATCGAAGACCTGGGCGGCGCCGGCCTCGGTGGCCGCGACCTCGATGCGCCCCGTGAAGCGGGCACCGGTCGGGGCCTCCCCCTCTACCTGCCAGCCGCCGGGTTCGAGCGTGGTCTGCCAGTCGCCGATAATCGCCTCGGGCATTGCCACCGCCTCGGCCGCCTGGCCGTCCAGCGGCACCGCCGACCAGCCGACCGGCAGGCCGGCATGGGTCTCACCGATCCGGATCACCACCGGGACGGGGCTGGAGACAGCCTCCTCCGCCGGCTTGTAGGGCCGGACCAGCAGCTCGGCATCCGGCTTCATGCCCGAGGCCCAACCTTCCGAGGGATCATAGTCCCGCATGTCCATCTCGGCATCGTAGGCGAAGCGGAAGCAGCGGGCATGCTCGACGAAATAGCTGCCCCTGGGCTCGTAGCGCCAGGCGGCGCAGAGCCTGTCACCCTCGCAGCTCGCCGCACACCGGGCGATGCTGCCCTCGGGCGGGAACGGCAGATCGGCCGGCGCCTCTGCATCCGGGCCGAAGGTCTGGCCGGTCGGCTCCAGCGCGATATCCGGCATCATCACGGCGCCGGGGAAATGGGTTCTGGGAGCCGGGGTTTCGGGGGCAGATCCGGCTGCAACCGTCTCGGCCAGAGCGGTCGCGAGCGTCGCGGCGTCGGACGCTTCGAGATAGCGGCCGCCGGTGGCGTCGGCGAGGCAGGCGACGCCCGCCCCTTCTTCCTTCGTCAGGCCGAAGCCGATGACATGGGTGGTGAAATCGACGCCCGCCGCTTCCAGCTCGGCACCCAGGGCGCAGGGGTCGGCGGCGCAGGTTTCAAGCCCGTCGGTGACCAGCACCACGGTGGCGGCGTCCTCGGTATAACGCAACGCCTCGGCCGCCTGGCGGACGGCGGCGGAGAGCGGCGTCTTGCCCAGGAAACGCATCCCGTCCACGGCCTGGCGGATGGCGCCGGCGGTGCCGGGGGCCGGGGGCACCAGCAGTTCGATGTCGGCGCAATCGCCCTTGCGGCGATGGCCATAGGCGATCAGGCCCAGGCTGCGCGCGGGATCGACGCCCTCCAGCACCGCGGCCACCGTCTCGCGGGCGATTTCGAGCTTCGGCCGCCCGTCGATCTGCCCCCACATCGAGCCCGAGCCGTCCATCACCACGATCGTGGCCGGGCCCCCGGGTGCTGCATCCGCCGCCCCCGCCGGGTCGACTGGTGCGATCGTACACATCCCGATCGCCATCGCATGCATGAGGCCAAGTGCGGCCGCATGCATGCCGCGTGTTCGTGCGGCAGGCTTCATGCGCATTTGCTCCCGATCTGCCCGTTGTGCCGGTCCGGCCGGCTTGCTGCGGCCGCTGACGGAAAATTAACGATGATCGGGGAAAGGGCACACTACCAGATGGTAGGGGGATGGCACATGGCAGGGGATGGCAGATGACAGGGGGACGGCAGATGAGAGGGGGACGGCAGATGAGAGGGGGTGGCGGGTTGGCAGCCCCGTTCAGACGGCTAGAACCGTTCGGAGAGGCCCGCCCGGCCGGCGAGCAGCAGCGCCTGGCGGAACACCATGTCGCCATGGCTGAGCGGCAGGGTGTGGCCGGCATCGCCGACCGGCTGGAAGCGGCCGGCGGGCAGCAGGCCGGCCAGATCGCTCACGGCCTGGCGCGACACGGTCTGGCTGCGCTCGCCATGCAGCAGCAGCACCTCGCAGGGGACGCGTGGCGCCAGATCGCTCCAGTCTTCGTTGGTCAGCCGCATGTCGTGGCGAAAGCCCAGCCCCTTCTGGCCCGACACCAGGGCGAAGCTTTCCTGCAGCGAGGGCGCGAAGCGCGGATCGGACCAGAGGTCGCGGTCGAAATCGCAGTCGCTGAACACCAGGCCGGGGATCAGATCCACACCCTTGCGCGCAACCTGGGTGATGCCGAGCCCGACGATCTTATCCATCAGCGCCGGCATTTTCTGCGAGGCCCAGGCATTGACCCGGTGGCGCAGCGGCATGTCGGAGGTCTGGGCCCAGCCGCGCATCGGCGGGGTGGCCGGGGCGGCCACGATCCCCGCCACCCGGTCGGGGCGACGCAGGGCAAAATCGATCGCGAAACGGGTACCGATATCGTGGGCCACCACCACGGCGCGCGTGATGCCCTGGCGATCCAGGATAGCGTCGATCCGTGCTGCGGAAAGCTTCAGGGGATCGGCCCCCGGGGCCAGCGGCGCCGCGCCATAGCCGGGGCGGACCGGCGCGATCACATCCAGCCCCAGGGTTCGGGCGGCATGGCGGATGTCGGGCTGGGCGGCGATGCCGAACAGCGCGCCGTGCAGCAGCAGCACCGGAAACCCGCCCGGCCGGCCGAAACGGTGCACCGGCACGGGGCCATCGGCGGTCGGCTCCAGCAGGGACGCGGCCGAGGGGGCGTGGAGGCGCGGGCCGCTGTCGCTCAACCGTTCGGCCGTCAGCATCAGCGAATAGGCGAGCGCCACCGCCTGGGTCTGGCTGTGCACGCCCATCTTGGCCAGCACCGCCTTGACCAGCTGGCGGATGGTCGCCGGCTTGCGGCCGGTCTCGGCGGCGATCGCCTCGATATCGCGGCCGTCCATCAGCGCGAACAGCACCCGCAGCTCGGACGGGATCAGCCCGAAAACCGCGGTCAGCCGCGCCTCCAGCGCGGTGTCCTGGCCACGCCGGCATTCGACCAGCAGGATATTGCCGCCGCGTTCCGGCGCCATGCCGGCCAGCAGCAGGGTCCGCTCGCGCATGTCGGCCACGAACAGCGCCCCGGCCTCGCCCGTGCGGCGGACGGTTTCAAGAAAGGCGGCATGGCTGCCGGGCGTCAGCACCACCGCACCCAGCTCGTCGCCCACCTCCAGCGCCAGACGCCGCGCGGCGGCGGCATTGCGGCTGAGCACCCGCCCGGCGGGATCCAGCACCAGCATCACGCCTTCATCGGCGAAGCCGGCCGCGCCCATCGCCTCGAAGATCGCCGGCACGTCGCCCATCATCATCGACAGCCGGTCGAGCCCGCCGCGGCCTTCCAGCACATCGGAAATCAGATCCACCAGCCGCCGATAGGCGGCCTCGGTGCTCTGAATGGGGGGAGCCTGAATGGGTGTGTTCCGTGCCGGTCCGGCCGCATCCGCGGTCATGCGCCGCCCTGCCCCGCAGATGGTGGAGATCGGCTCAGTCTATATCAGGGCGGGGGTGGATGACATGGCCGGGATTGGGGGGCAACGAGATCACCGCCGCCCGCCCTCCTCGCCATCATCGACCTGAAAGGCATGTTCGTCACCGCTGACGCGACCCACTGTCAGAGCGAAACGGCACGCCTCGTGCCGGAGCGCGGCGGCGACTACCTCTTCTCGCTGAAGAAAACCGCCCCGCCACCGTCGAGCGGGACGGAAAGACCGGCACATCCACCCGCTATTACCTCTCCTCCACCTGCTTGTCCGCTGAAGCCTTTACCCGGTTCGTCATGCGATAGCCCTGTCGGCGGGGCGCCGGTTCCAGTGGGCTGCTGGAAATCGACGAACAATAAGCGCCGTGCAGTTCACCTCTCAGAGTCCGTCCGAGAAGTTATCTATGATTTCCGGCTCCTTGCGATTCTGCGCATCATGATCCGGATCATCGCGAGGCGGAGGAATGCCAAAGCCATCCGTGAGAGGTTCTCGAAGTCTTTG
>NZ_JBBIAB010000023.1 GCF_039634785.1 Tistrella mobilis
TCAGCGGCCAGCCTGGGCGGCGTGGGGCTGCAGATCATTCGAGACTGGGTTCTGCGTTTCAACGCCCACGGGCCAGACGGACTGATCGATCGCAAGGCGCCTGGTGCGGTACCGAAGCTGAATGCTGCCCAGCGTCAGGCTCTGGCGGAAAAAGTGGTGTGCGGGCCAACCCCGGCGGTTGACGGTGTGGTGCGTTGGCGGCTCAAGGATCTGGCGCATTGGATCTTCGAGGAATTCGGCATCTCGATCGACGAGACGACGGTGGGACGAGAGCTGAAGGCGATGGGGTTCCGCAAGCTGTCGGCCCGGCCCCGTCACCATGCCCAGGATGTCAAAGCACTTGAAGACTTTAAAAAAAATTCCAGACCAGACTGGCAGAAATCGACGCCGCCTTACCGCCGGGAACCGGGATAGAGCTGTGGTGGCAGGATGAAGCCCGATCGGCCAAAAGAACAAGATCACGCGACGCTGGGCCAGGCGAGGAACACGTCCTGTAGCACCCCAGGATCAACGCACCAACTCCGCCTACATCTTTGGGGCCGTGTGCCCTGAACGCGGTGTCGGCGCCGCCCTGGTCCTGCGCCGCTGCGACACCCGCGGCATGCAATGGCATCTCGATGAGATCGCCACCGAGGTCGCACCCGGAGCGCACGCCGTGCTCATGATGGATCGGGCCGGATGGCATATGACCGATAAGCTGATCGTACCGGCGAACATCACCATCGTCGCCCTGCCGCCCAGATCCCTGGAACTCAATCCGCTCGAGAATGTCTGGCAGTTTATGGTGACAACTGGCTGTCCAACCGCATCTTCGAATCCTACGACCAGATCAGCGCCGTGTGCTGCCATGCCTGGAACAAGCTCATCAGCCAGCCATGGAAGATCATGTCCATCGGGTTGAGGCGCTGGGCTCATGGGTTCTGATTATTGCAGATTGGTATAAGGTCCTTTGGAGATGGCGTTGTCAGGACGCAGTCAGTGGGGAGGGTGACCACAACCGAGGTTCCAGACTTCAGAGCGCTATGGATCTCAAGCCTGCCGCGATGAAGTTTTACGAACGATGCGACGATGGACAGACCCAGTCCCGCTCCCTCTTGCCGACGGACCAGTGGGTCGATATCGAGCCGCTTGAACGGCTCCAGGGCCCGGGGAATTTCAGCTGGATCCATGCCACGGCCGTTATCCGTGACGGTGAAGGTCAGCGACCGGTCGGGCATCAGCCGCACCACCAGAGAGATGCGGCCGCCATCGGGCGTGAACTTGACCGCATTGCCCAGCAGGTTGATCAGTACCTGACGCATCTTGCGGCTGTCGCACGAGACCGCGACCGGCCGGGAGGGCGTCATCAGGTGAAGCACGTGGCCAGCCTTGCGGGCCCGGGCCGAGACGATCGCGATCGCCGGGCGGACGATGTCGTCCACCGACACGGTCTCTTCGTCGAGCGTTGCTTCGCCGGCCTCGATCCGGGCCAGATCCAGCAGATCGTTGATCAGCTCCAGCAGGTGACTGCCGGCACCTGCGATATCGCCCGCATATTCCATCTGCTTTGGCCCGAGCGGGCCGAACACTTCGGCCTTCAGCGTCTCGGCCATGCCGATGACCGCGTTCAGCGGCGTGCGCAGCTCGTGGCTCATATGCGCCAGAAAGGCGGTTTTGGCGAGGTTGGCGGCCTCGGCCTCGTCGCGTGCCGCGGCCAGATCCTGCCGTGCCCGGTCCAGTTCTTCGACGCGAAGCGCCAGCGCCGTGCGGTGGCGGCTCAACCGGCGGAGCATCCGGCGATGCGATTCGAAAGCGCCCAGGATCATCATCAGCAGCAGGGCGGCGAGGGCTTCGGGCCACATGGCCGTCAGCACGGTGGTCTTCAGCCCCGACATCGCGTCGATATGGATCAGCGACCAGGGCGTGCCGGCGATGCGGGTGTGGAAAAGCGCCGCCGCGCCCGCCGGCTTCAGAACGCCGCGGGCCTGTGCGTCCATCCGTGCCGCAAGGGCGCCGGTCCCGCCGGCCGCCTGCCAGATCCGGTCGGGCATCCCGGTGTCGTCCACGGCCGGCAGTTCGCCGTCGCCGGCCGACAGGGCGATCACATGGCCGGCCTCGTCGATCAGCATCTGGGTGCCGTCGGGCAGGTCCATCTCGTCCAGCATCCGGGCGAGCGCCTGTTCGGTCAGGTCGATGCCGATGACGCCGCGAAACCCGGCCGGCAGTGTCGCGTCGGCGGCGATCACCGGCCGCACGATCGACACGATCCGCCCCTTGCCCGCCAGGTCTTCATAAGGCGCGGTCCAGAAGGTCCGGCCGGTCGGGTTGGTGTCGGGCCGCGCGCGCACCATCAGCTCGGCCGTCATCAGCGCGTCGCTGTAACGGGCAGCCTCTCCGGCGCCGAAGGGATAGAGCAGCAGAAACCGCCGCGCCGACATGTAGTAGATCCAGGCGCTTTCCGGCAGCTGGCGCAGGGCGCCGAGCACGAAAGGCTCGATCGTCGCCACCGCCGACATTTCGTCGAGCAGGGCGGGCATGGTCGACGGATCGTCGGGCAGGCGGCCGGTCAGGCGCCCGGTCATGCCGGGGCCGGGCGGCACCTCGAAACGGTCGTTCTCGCGCAGGAAGGGCAGGCGGAGCACCGGCGGGCGGTCCATGGCCTGCGCCGCCGCCGTGCCCAGGGCATCGATTTCGGCCGCCGCTATCCGGGCCGTGGTCGTGATCACGTCGCCACCGGTTCGCAGACGGGTCTGGCGCAGGTCGATCTGATGGTTCAGCCGGTCCTGATACTGCACCATCAGCCCGGTTCCGGCGGCGCCCAGAACCAGGGCATAGGCGGTCAGCGCCACCCAGCCGGCCATCGGCCGTCGCAGCCGCCGGATCGGGGGGACTGCCGGCCGTGCGGCCGGCGGGTCGATGTCGCTGGACGTCTCGCTCGCCATGCCGAGACGCTACACGACACCCGGGATCCCGTCATCGGAAATGGCGGAGAACAGCCGGTGTCCGCAGCCTTTGCGCCACTTCGCGCACCGGGTGTCGCAATGCTGCCGCAGTCGCGGGCTCAACTGTCGCCGGCGTCCTCGTCCTCCTCGCGCGCCCAGATCGGCGGCGGGCGGTTCATGGCGTCGAGCGCACCGTCCAGGATGTAGCCGGCGGCGGCCTTGTCGACCAGCTCCGCCCGGCGTTTGCGCGACATGTCGGCGTCGATCATGTAGCGCTGCACTGCGGCGGTCGACCAGCGCTCGTCCCAGAACATCATCGGCAGGTCGATGCCGTCGGCGGTCAGGAACTGGGCCAGATTCTCGCGGAACTGGCGGATCGACTGGCAGCGCGGGCCTTCGGTGCCGTCCATATTGACCGGCAGGCCCAGCACCACCGCCACCACGCCGCGTTCGCGCACGATCGCGGCCATGCGGGCGGCATCGACGCGGAACTTGGTGCGGCGGATCAGCTCGATCGGCGTCGCCACCCGGCGCAGCTCGTCCGAGACCGCGATGCCGACCGTCTTGGTGCCGACGTCCAGCCCCATGATCCGCCCCTTGGCGGGCAGCATCCGCGCCAGCTGCCAGGGGGTGAGGTCGGGCTTGGGGGCGGGCTTGGACGGCGCCTCGGGTCCGGCCTCCGAATCTGCCTCGGAATCGGCCTCTGAGGCGGGGTTGCGGTTCGTCATGGCGGGTGTTACCTTGCGGCCTCGCTGCCGCTGAACGGGTGTGTCGAGAGCCGCCATCTGGCCGCTTTTCCGCCAGGAATGTCAAGCACGGGGACCTGTGCCTTGCGCGAAGGTGCACGGGGTGCCCGTCGACCGGCCCGGGAAGCGGCCGTCGTCAGATTGACTGCCGGTTCTCGCGAAACCGGCCGCCGGAACCATTGGAGTGGGGCAGCGACGATGACGCTCGATCGAGCCGCCGTCAGGAAGATCGCCACCCTCGCCCGTCTGGATGTGCCCGAAGACGAACTCGACGGCTATGCCCGCGAGCTGGGCGGCATCCTCGACTGGGTGGAGCAGCTGCGCGAAGTCGACACGCAAGGGGTGGCGCCGATGACCGGTGCCGCCGACAAGGGGCTGCCGCAGCGCCCCGACGTCGTGACCGACGGCAATTGCCGCGACAAGGTGATGGCCAACAATCCGGCCGGCGACCCCGTCTTCTTCGTCGTCCCCAAGGTCGTGGAGTGATCGACATGACCACCAGACCGACGGATTTCACCATCGCCGGTGCCGCCGAGGCGCTGGCGAAGGGCGACATCTCTTCGCGCGAACTGACCCGGGCGCATCTGGATGCGATGGCGGCGACCCGGTCGCTCAATGCCTTCGTCGTCGAGACACCCGAGATTGCGCTCGCCCGTGCCGACGAGGCCGATGCCCGCCGCGCGCGCGGCGAGGCCCTGGGCCCGATGGACGGCGTGCCGGTCGCGATCAAGGATCTGTTCTGCACCGAGGGTGTGGCCACCACCGCATCCTCGAAGATCCTCGACGGCTTCGTGCCGCCCTATGAATCGACCGTCAGCGCGAACCTGAAGGCCGCGGGTGCGGTGATGCTGGGCAAGACCAGCATGGACGAGTTCGCGATGGGCTCGGCCAACATCACCGCGGCGACCGGGCCGGTGCGCAACCCCTGGGGGCCGGAGGGCGACGCCTTCCTGGTGCCGGGCGGCTCGTCCGGCGGCTCGGCCGCGGCGGTCGCCGCCCGCAGCGCGATCGCGGCCACCGGCTCCGACACCGGCGGCTCCATCCGCCAGCCGGCCGCCTATTGCGGCCTGGTCGGCCTCAAGCCCACCTATGGCCGCTGCTCGCGCTGGGGCATGATCGCCTTTGCAAGCTCGCTCGATCAGGCGGGGCCGATCACCCGCACGGTCGAAGATGCGGCGATCATGCTGGGGGCCATGGCCGGTCATGACCCGAAGGATTCGACCTCGGCCGATATCGCCGTGCCGGATTTCCGCGCTGCGGTGAACCGGGGCGTGAAGGGGCTGAAGATCGGTATCCCGAAAGAGTACCGGGTCGACGGCATGCCGGCCGAGATCGAGAAGCTCTGGGCCGACGGCGTCGCGATGCTGAAGGCGGCCGGTGCCGAGATCGTCGATATCAGCCTGCCGCACACGAAATACGCGCTCGCCACCTATTACATCGTGGCGCCGGCCGAGGCCTCGTCGAACCTCGCCCGCTATGACGGCGTGCGCTATGGCCACCGTACCAAGGCCAATGTGTCGAGCCTGGCCGAGATGTACGAGAAGACCCGCGCCGAGGGCTTCGGCCGCGAGGTCAAGCGCCGGATCATGATCGGCACCTATGTGCTGTCGGCCGGCTATTACGATGCCTATTACCTGAAGGCCCAGCAGGTCCGCACCCGCATCGCGGCGGATTTCGCGGCGGCCTTCGATCAGGTCGATGCCATCCTGGCACCGACCGCGCCGTCGGCCGCCTTCCGCTTCGGCGAGAAGATGGACGATCCGGTGCAGATGTATCTGACCGACGTGTTCACCGTGCCGGCGAGCCTGGCCGGTCTGCCGGCGATCTCGGTCCCCGGCGGCATCGGCGAGAGCGGGTTGCCGCTCGGCCTTCAGGTGATCGGCCGGTCCTTCGACGAAGAGACGGTGCTGGCCGTCGGCCGCGCGATCGAGGAAGCCTCGGGCTTCGACGGCGTGCCGGCCATGGTGCGGGAGATGCGGGGATGAGCCTGATCCGCGGCAACACGGGTGACTGGGAGATCGTGATCGGTCTCGAGGTCCATGCCCAGGTGTCGAGCAACGCCAAGCTGTTCTCGGGCGCTGCCACCGCCTATGGTGCCGAGCCCAATACCCAGGTCTCGCTGATCGATGCGGCCATGCCGGGCATGCTGCCGGTGATCAACGAATGGTGCGTGGCCCAGGCCGTGCGCACCGGCATCGCGCTGAATGCGCAGATCAACCGGCACTCGGTCTTCGACCGGAAGAACTATTTCTATCCGGACCTGCCGCAGGGCTATCAGATCTCGCAGTTCAAGCAGCCGATCGTCGGCGAGGGCCAGATGGTCATCGATCTCGACGACGGCGAGACCATGACCGTCGGCATCGAACGCCTGCATCTGGAACAGGATGCCGGCAAGTCGATGCACGACCAGCGCCCCGGCGAGACCCTGATCGACCTGAACCGGTCTGGTGTGGCGCTGATGGAGATCGTGTCGAAGCCCGACATGCGCTCGCCCGAGCAGGCCGGCGCCTATATGCGCAAGCTGCGCACGATCCTGCGCTATATCGGCTCCTGCGACGGCAACATGGAAGAGGGGTCGCTGCGCTGCGACGCCAATGTCTCCGTGCGCCGTCCGGGCGGGCCGCTCGGCACGCGCTGCGAGATCAAGAACCTGAACTCGATCCGCCACATCATGCGGGCGATCGAGTTCGAGGCGCATCGCCAGATCGGCATCATCGAGGATGGCGGCTCCATCTCGCAGGAGACCCGGCTCTACGACGTCAATAAGGGCGAGACCCGGACCATGCGCTCCAAGGAAGAGGCGCATGACTACCGCTACTTCCCGGATCCGGATCTGCTGCCGCTGAAATTCGACGAGGCCTTCGTCGAGACCCAGCGCGCGGCGCTCCCCGAACTGCCCGATGCCAAGAAGGCCCGCTTCCAGGATCAGTACGGGCTGTCGGCCTATGATGCCGGCGTGCTGGTGGGCGAGCAGATCTCGGCCGATTTCTTCGAGACCGCGGCGAAGGGGCGTGACGCCAAGCTGGTCGCCAACTGGATGAGCACCGAGCTGTTCGGCGCGCTCAACCGGCTGTCGAAGGGCATCGAAGACAGCCCGGTTTCGGCCGAGGCGCTGGGCGGTCTGGTCGATCTGATCCAGGACGGCACCATTTCGGGCCGCATCGCGAAGGAAGTCTTCGCCGAGATGCTCGAGACGGGCGAGACCGCCGGTCAGGTGGTCGAGCGCAAGGGGCTGAAGCAGGTCTCGGACGAGGGCGCGATCGCCGCCGCCATCGATCAGGTCATCGCCGCCAACCCGGACAAGCTGGCCGAGTACAGGGGCGGCAAGACCAAGCTGGCCGGCTTCTTCGTCGGCCAGGTGATGAAGGCGACTGGCGGCAAGGCGAACCCGCAGGTGGTCAACAAGCTGCTGAACGACAAGCTGAACGCCTGAGCCAGGACCGTTCGGCACGCCGGCGCATGATCAGGGCCCGGTCTCCCCAGGGAGGCCGGGCCTTTCTTCTGCGCGACCGATGCGCGCGGGCCGACGCTGCCGCTTGCCAACGCCGGCGTGACGGGCGATGGTCCTGATCCTGGCCATCCCAACCGCAGGGCACCGCCCCCGATGCTCCGCCACTCGCCCCGTACAGCCCCCCGTCAATCGCGCCGCAGAGCGGCGGCGGTGACGGTGCTGCTTTGTGCGGCGCTGGCCCAGGTGCTGGGGCTGATCGTGCATCTGCCCATGGCGATCGCGATGGAGCTGGCGCCGGGGCAGGTGCTGGAGATCTGCTCGCCCACCGCCCCGGACACCCGGCCGGATGATCGCGGGCCCCTGCCGGGCATGGTCTGTCACGATTGCCTGGCGGCGCAGATGGCGATGCCGCCGGCCGATGCCCCACCGGTGCCGCTGCGCATCGGCAGCTTCATCCTGCCCTCCATGCTGCCGCCGGCAGGTCTGCCCGCCGTGACGGCCGCCGTCTCGCCGGTGCCGGCCCGCGCACCGCCCCTGTCCGAAAGCTGATCCCGACAGGCTTCCCCACAGGAATCTATGCTTTCGAACAAGGACCAATCTCCATGTCGATCATCTCTCGCACGCTCCGCACCGGCCTTGCCGCCGCAGCCCTGATCATTGCCGCCGGCACCGCCTCCGCCCACGAATACAAGCTGGGCGAGCTGCATATCGGCCATCCCTGGGCCCGTGCCTCGGTCAATGTCGGCGGCACTGCCGGCGCCTTCCTGACCGTCGAAAACCATGGCAGCGCCCCCGACCGCCTGGTCGCGGTCTCGACCCCCGTCGCCGAGGTGGCCGAGATCCACGAGAGCTTCGAGGACAAGGGCGTGATGCGCATGCGCCGGGTCGAGGGCGTCGAGATCCCGGCCGGCGGCGAGGCCAAGCTCGCCCCGGGCGGCTATCACATCATGCTGATCAAGCTGAAGCAGGCGATCATGCCGGGCGAGAAGGTCCCCGCCACCCTGACCTTCGAAAAGGCCGGCACCATCGATGTCGAACTGGCGATCGAAAAGCCGGGCGCCGGTGCCGATATGGGCCATGACATGAAGAAGATGGATCATTCGGCGCATTGATCCGATCGCGACGGCACGGAGGAGATCATGACTGCTGATGCGCCGACGATCCGGCAGGCCGGTACCGGCGATGCCGAGGCGATATCCGCGGTCATCCTCCGCGCCCTGCGGGAAACCAACGCGGCTGACTATACGCCCGAGATCATCTCTGCCGTGGCGGCCGGGTTTTCGCCGGAGGCGATCACCCGGCACATGGCCGGGCGGCGGGTTCTGGTTGCCGTGTATGCGGACGACGTCGTCGGCACGGCCAGCCTTGATGGCGCTGTGGTGCGCAGCGTCTTCGTATCGCCCGATTTTCAACGGCGCGGCATCGGGGTGGCCCTGATGACCGCCATCGAGGCGCTTGCGCGTGCGATGGCATCTCCCCGATTGCTCGTGCCCTCGTCGGTCACGGCGGAAGGCTTCTACGCCAGGCTGGGCTTCGTGGCCTTGCGCGACGAATGGCATGGCGCGGAACGCACGATCGTCATGGAGAAACCACTGGCCTGATCACATTCCCCGGAAAGGCGTGCCATGCAGTATCCGGTTCTGATCGAAAACGGTTCGGAGATCACGGCCTTCGGTGTCGTGTTTCCGGATCTGCCCGGCTGTTTTTCGGCCGGGGACACGCTGGAGGCCGCCCTTCTGGCGGCGAGAGAGGCGGCGGCAGCCTGGATCGATGCTGCGGTGGAGGCGGGTACCGCCATCCCGGCGCCCTCCGGCCCTGATGACGTTCGGAATCTGGCGGACGGCAATGTCTGGACGCTTCACCTGATCGATCTCGACCTGCCTGACGACGGTGCCTGAAAAAAGGCCGGCGTTGGAGCCGACCTGCTACGCGCCCTCTGCTCAGACCGAGGTGATCGGCCCGTCACCCGGGTAATAATACTCGTTGATGTCGTCGTCCTCCGGCTTGGAAGGTGATTGCCGCTTCGCAGCAGTTTTGTTGAAATTTCTGTCCAAAACGACTTCAGCCGTGAAATCCTGCAACCACTGCATTAGGCTTGATCCATCATAATCGCCTGATAGCGGATGGATGGATATGAATAGCCCGATCGGGACTCCCGAGCGTCATCTGGCGCGTTCGGCCGTGGAGACTGCGTCGTCGCCTCGGCGATATCAGAGCCGGGCGGCCAGGGTCGCCGAGAAACGGGCATTGCGCCAGAGCGGTCTGAAGGCCTCGCAGGCAATTCCCTTCGCCGAGATGGCCGCGGATCCGCTTTATCAGCGGATCGCCACCGCAACCTGTCCGGAGGCTCTGAAGGCAGATCTTGTACGGTTCGGCCTGGAGAATGCGGCCGAGGTGGCGGCCTGCAACTCGCTCTCCGGCCTCAACAGGCGTCTGTCGCGTCGGGCGGGCGAGGGAGAGGCGCCGGGCGAGGCGACGCAGGCGTTTTTCGACCGGGCCCGAGGGGAGGCGATCCGCAGCTATCGGCTGACGCGGCACATGCTGGCGGTGAAAGACCCGATGAACCTGGGGCTGCGCCATACAAGCTCCGATCTGCCGGTGGAGATGGAGCAGGTGGTGAGGTCGGCGGGCGGGCAGGCCTATGCCAGGCCGTCGAGCCTGCAATCGAGCCAGTCACCCGCTGCCTATCTGCGCTATCTCTATCGCATCGCCATGGGGCTGAACAAAGAGATCGGCATCACACCGCCGGAGCGGCGGGCTCGCCGGCTGGAGATGCGGCGGCCGGATCTTGCCCGGCTCGTGCTGAGCGAAACCAGTCTCAAGCAGGAAATCGCCACCATCGAGCTGGTCGACGAGGTGCTGGCGGCGGGGTTGGGCGAGATCGATATCCGCACGACCTTTTATCCGATCGCGCTGCCCTTCGATGAACAGGCCTCGGTGACGCGGGCGGCGCTCGCCCGGATCGGCGGCACGACGCTCAACGACATCGCTGCGCGGACATCCCGAAGCGTGTTCCCGCTCCGCGCCGATGTCTGCCTCGCCAGCGATCAGGCGGGGCTTCTGGGGCTGACCGGTGCTGTGGACGAGGCATCGGGCGGCGGCAGCGAAATTGCCCTGCTCACCGAGGATACCGGCATTCCTCCTGAGAGCCATCCGACCACTCTGGGCGGCCTCTACGACGTGACGAACGAGCTGGAAACCAGTACGGCCGTCAAGCTGATGTCGCGCCTCGACCTGGACTTCGACGGGCTCGTCCAGTTGCTGGGGCTCTATGTCGTTCACCAGGAGAATGGCCGGCCGGTTGCCCAGAAGGACTATGCGACGTCATTTCTCGACAACAAGGCGCCCTTCCAGCTCATCACCCGGGGCGGCCATAGCTATGTCTATCTGAATAGCATCGATGTGGCGCCGCCCGAACTGCGTGGGTTCAACTATCTCGCGCGCCTGCATCACGCGACCGGGCTGGACTTTCATCACCTCAACTGGCTGCTGGCCTGTCCGGGCGCGAGTGAGGCGGGCAATCCCGGAGCGGCGTGGGACAGGGTCGCCCCCCGGCATCTCACCGCGACCGGTCTGCGGGTGCTGGCGGGCTATCGGCTGTACCGGGATGCCTTCGATCTGGGGCCAGAGGCCTATGCGGCGCTCTTCGGCGAGATCTGCCCCTTCTGGCGGGCAGACATGGTGGCTGCCGGCTCCGAGGGCGTGACCCCCGGGCTGGAGCAGACCGAGATCTCGTTCCTACGCACGCTGTTCGGGGAGGACGCGACCGCCCTGCACCAGATGATCACCGAGGCCGCAACCCCGATCGACGACACCGGCCTTGCCGACATGGTGTGCCGCGGGCTCAGGCTTTCCGCGGTTGAGCTGGATGCGCTGGTGGATGCGCTCGATGCCGATTTCGCCCTGAAAACGGCTGTCGATGCCCGTGGCCTCGGCGCGCTGTACCGGCTTGCGACGGTTTTTCGCATCATCGGATGGCCGCTGCTGTCCGGTCTGCGGCTGGTGACGCTGGTGAGCGGGCAGTCGACCCCGGACAACCAGCTCCTGCGCGGCCTGACGGTCCGGAACGAGACCGCCGACGGCACCGGGCGCCTGTGCACGGCCCTTGACCAGATCATCGAACTGGCCCGCTGGATGACGGAGGCGGAGCTGACGCCGGATGCGCTGCTGGCGCTGCTGACGCCGGCCACCGCCGCCGGCCCGCAGGCGAGCGAGGCCGACCGCAGGTGGCTTGGCGATCTGGCCGCGGCGGTCGCGCCGGTGCTCGGGCGCGCCGACAGCTTTCGCGGCTTCGAGACCTGGGACAGTCGGGATGCGTCGCCGGTCACCATCCCCGGCGAGGCCTGGCACCAGCATATGCGGGCGGCGGGTGCCCTTTATCGGGAAACGGGCGTGTTTCATCCCGGTATGGATCGCGCGGCCATGTCGGCGATCTGCTGCGACTTTCTGCGGAACGGCCACGCCGTCGATCCCGATCTGGACGGCAACGCCGTCCGGCTGGAGCGGCTGCTTACGCTTCTTGAGAAGGCCCGTGACGCGCAGGCCCTGACCTTTGAGCGTGCCCTCAGAACTTTCGGCACCACGCTCACCGCCGCAGGCGCCGGCGCCCTGGTGATCTGGGCGCAGACCACATCGCCGGATGCCCTTGATACCCTGCTGGCCGGCGCCGACGACGTCGACGCGCTGTTCCTGCTTCGGGAATTGCGCCGCCACGCCGCAGCGGTCGACGCCCTGGGGCTGGGCGATGTCGACTTGCAGATCATCGCCTGGAGGCCGGATTGGCTGGCACCCAATGCGGCTGATATCGGGCCTGATCGGCGCCGCCCCCGGGCGCTCTGCCTTGAACAGCTCGTCGCATGCCATCGTTTCGCCACGCTTCAGGTCGGTGCCGCGACGGATGATGCCTGGCTCGGCTATCTGACGGTCGCGCGTGAGGGCCGACCAGGGGCCGAGGCCACGGCCGAGGATCTTGCGATCTGGCGCACGGCCTGCAACGACATGCTCGCGATCCTGCTCGGCTGCCCGGCTGGGGATGTTCTGGGCTATCTGGCGGTCCTCGCCGGCCCCGGCGGCGTGGCCGACGACCTGGAGACCGTCGATGCCGTGGCACGACATGCCCGTCTGGCCGACGATCTCCGCATCGGCGGCGCCGAGCTGCTCGTGTTCAAGGAGGTCGGCGGGCCGCGCGCATGCGGCGACTGGGTGGCGGCCGCGACCGCGGCGCAGGCCGGGCTCGCGCGCTTCAAGGGCGGTAGCCAGATGGCGGGCTTTCGCCGTGCCCTCGCCGAGGTCAAGCGCGACGCGCTGGTGGCGGCCTATATGTGCACCACGATCGCCGCCGATCCCGACCTCACGACGGAGGTCACCGACCGCGAGACCCTCTACGGCCATCTGTTGCTCGATGTGCAGGTGACCAGTGCCGTCCCGACCAGCCGGCTCGTCGAGGCGACCAGTGCCCTGCAGCTCTATATCAGCCGTGCGCTCAGCGGGCTTGAGCGCGGGGTCGGCTTCGTCGACCGTCCGGCCCTGGCCGCAGAGTGGCGCCTGAACAGGTATTACCGTCAATGGGAGGCCAATCAGAAGCTGCTGCTCTATCCGCAGAACTATATCGAGCCGGAGTTGCGCCAGATCACCTCACCGGAATTCGACGATCTGCTGCGCGCCATTTCGGGCGGCGATGTCAGTGAGGACGGTGTCGAGGCGGCGGTGAACGCCTATATGACGGGGCTTGCCGGCTGTTGCGATCTGAGCCTGTGCAGCATCTATGTCGAGCGCGGGGGTGGAGGCACACCAGGGCAGGCCGCCTATCATTTTCTCGCCACTGACCATTGGGAATCGGGGCGCTTCTTCTATCGCAAGCTTGAGGCGGACTACACGGCGATTGCCGCATTGGCGGACTCGTCGCAATACCTCAAGGCACTCGACTGGACATTCTGGCAGGAAGTCACGGTTCCGAAGACCCATGATCTTCTCTCCGATGTGACACTCTGCTTCTTCCTGAACAGGTATTATCTCTTCTGGCTGGAGATTGAGGAGTGGAAAGGCCAGACCGGCGACAGCGATGCGGTCTCCTGGCGGATACATCCACGCTACATGCGGTGCGATGCGAATGCCCTGACCGGCGTGGCCCATGCGCCGGGCCTTTTCATCGACGGCGGCACCGCCGGCGGCAATGAGCTGTTCATGGTCGACGGTGCGTTCCACTGGCAGGGGCAGAAGCCCAGGCTCAACGGTACCTATCAGCCGCAGCGCCTGCCCGACGTGCTGTCCTATGGTGTCCTGACGGCCGATACCGAGGCCGTCGATGGTGAGACTGGCGCGATCCTGGTCAGCTTCGGCGTCAGTCTGGCGGGCGATCCCATGGCGGACGATCCGCAGACTGTCCGGCAGACCGTGCTTCACATGCGCCTGACCGAGAAATGGGTGGATGCCATTCTCGTTCGGGACGATGACATCGATACGATGTTTCAGGATGCGGCGCCCGCCGGATATAAGAGCATCTATCCCCGCCCGGCTGCCGAAAATCAGGTGGTTTCTGATCAATATGCCGTGACGAATACGTATGGTAGTGCTCAGTTTCTTGGTAATTATTATAATTATAACAGGCCCGCCGGACAGAATGTCGCTCTTAGTGTCGTCATTAATTACGGCGGATCGGGTGATGTCGTCGTAAATACGAATTTTTCGCCATCGCCACTGGGGAGCACGACGCTCGGGACGATCAGGGTGAGTGCCCATCTGGGGCACCGCAGATATCTGAGGCGGGTTTATAACTCGACGGCGCAGGATGGCAGTTGGACGGCGCTCCGGGAAACGCGTCCGGCCGGGATCCATATGAAAATGACGATGACATATGAGGTTCCGGGGGCGCCGGCAAAGACGTTCGAGAGTGACTGGCTGGGCGGGCCGACAGCGCTCTACAAGGATGATTTCCCCGACATGCCTTTCAGGCACATGGCGACGGCGGAAACCGAGCATGTCCGCGACGAGACGATTGAGGGCATCGTGGCGCTGCCGTCTGAATGGTCGTTCGGGACTGCGACGCGCGCCGTGCTGACCGTGAAGGCGGCGATCAGAATAATACCCTCTGACCTGGTGCTTTCGCTGCTTGTGAAGGGGGAGCCGGTCGATCTCGTCTGTTCACCCGCATCGGATGTCTCGTATCTCGACGTCTCTGCGGGAGAATTCAACCTTCGTCCGGCCGAGGGAAAGTCAAACACCGGCTGGGCGCTCGGCGACGTCCATGGCAGCCACAACTTTGTCCATATCATGGATCGGGAAGACACGCCGAATGCCGGAACATTTCTGCTTCTGAACGCATCGCCGGCGCTCCATTCCCTGGCGGAGACGATGCCCCGGCCCGGCGGCTGTGCCAGCCTGTTCACCGCCGGCAATCAGGCGCTCCCGGAAGACCCCGGATCGTTCGTTGAGGCGTTCGGCCAGACCCTGCGGGAGGTCTATGCCGAGGACGAGACGGTACTTGATCCGGCCCGCACGCCCGCGCCCCTGTTCGACTTCGACGGTGCCTATGGCGGCTACGGCTGGGAAATCTTCTACCATATTCCGTCAGCCCTGGCCGCCGGCTATGTGAATGACGGGCAATACGACAAGGCCATCGGCTGGCTGGAGAAGATCTTCGATCCCGGCGCGAGCCAGCCCTGGAGAGTGGCACCCCTGGTCGGTGCCTCCAGGCCAGCCGATCATTCAGCCTTCGACACCGGTGATGTCATCGTCGATCCGGATCGGATCGCCACCGATTATCCGTTTTATTACCAGCAGGCGGCGATCCGGCATTACCTGGAGGCCATGCTTGCCGACGGTGATGCGGCCTATGAGCAGCAAAGTCAGGAGACACTGCAACAGGCAAAGGCCATCTATGTCGCCGCAAAGCAGCTCTTCAACGAGAGGCTGCCCGAGATCCTGGACGCCGTGACCAACCGGCCATGGACCAATCCGACCCTGGGCGAGGCTTCGGTCAATGGCTATGGCGGTTTCCTGCCGCCATATAATCAGGCGCTTCGCGATCTCTATGACATGATCGAGGCGCGCCTCGCCAATCTCAGGCAGTGGCTCGACATCGACGGCAACCCGCTGAACGTTCCCTTGCTGTCGGCGCCGATCGACCCCCGGGCGCTTCAGAAGGCGGCGAAAGCCGCGCTGACCGTGGCGCGGAGCGACAGTCAGGAGGAGGTGGAGCAGGATCCTCTCGTCGACTTCACCACCCTCGCCAGATCGGCCAAGCTGTATATCGGCAATCTGCAAACCACCAGCAATCGCCTGCTGGCCGCGCTGGAGAAGCTCGATGGCGCGACGGTCGGCCGGGCCGAAAAAGATGTCGAGGAGAAGAAGATCCTCAGATCCGCCGCCATACAGGATCTGACGCTGGAGGCCGCAAAGAAGGACGTGCAGATCAAGCAGGCCAATCTGAGCGGCGCCAACAGCGCGCTCGCCTTTCATCTGGGATCGGTTCTGGTTTCATTGGGGGCGTTGAATTCCTTCGCGGCCATCGATGCCGGGAAGAAGAGTGTCCAATTCGTCTATGGCAAGGCGAAACTTCGATACGACATGATCAGGGCGGTGGTGTTTTCGAATTTTCCGAATATTTATGGAACGGCATCCGGCGGGCGACGGGCTGAACAGGGGGCAATCGCGAATATACTCGGGATGCTGACGAGCGAGATATTGTACGACTCGAAGCAATCAGCCATCGAGAAATACAAGGACAGCAGTCAGAAGATCATCGATCAGGTGAAAAACACCACCGATCTGACGGCGAAGGTGGCTTCCGCCTCTCTGGAGCTTCAGAAAGCGAAGGATGCACTGAGCGAGCAGGATAAGAAGCGAGAGGCCCTGGATGACGATCTTGAGGATCTCAGGGATATCAGGAAGGTGAAGGCGGATAGTTTCGCCAATCTTGATTTCTACAAATGGCTGGTCGACGACCTCAAATCGCTCTTCGAGGAGGAATGGGCGACGACACAGGATTTCTGCAAGCTGCTGGTGAGGCTCTATGAATATGAGACCGAAGAGACCGACGGCGCCAGCTTCATCAAGACGACGAGCTTCGGCGGCGACTATCAGCGCCTGAATGCCCCCTATTGGCTTGCCCTTGATGTCGAGCGGCTTGAGGCCGCCTATTTCCGCTCGGTCCTGGATCATCAGAGCCAGAGTGCCACCATGCGCGTCGCGATCAGCGAGCTTCCGGCGCCCGGTGGCGATGGATCGGCATTGACCACCCTGATCGAACAGGGCGAGACCTATTTCGATCTCACCGACGAGATGTTCGACGCGCTCTATCCAGGCCAGTATGACCGCCGTATCCAGAGCCTGCGCGTGCGCTTTCCGGGCCTTGAGAGCGCCGGCCTCAGCCCGCATGCCCGGCTGACCCAGATCGCCAACACGCGCTATGCCACCCGGGAGCGCGATCCGAGGCGCGGGGGCCGGATCCGCAAGGACAGATATGCCTTGCAGAGCATCGTGATCAGCACGCCCACCATCGACACGGCGACGCTGGCTTACCCCGAAGGCAGTCTGAAGCGCTTTCAGAACACCGGGGTCTCGTCGCGCTGGCATCTGGTGCTGCCGACGGTGCTTGAACTGAGGCGCCACAAGAACGGTGCCGGCCGGACCAGGGCGTGGCATGACGCCGCGACCCGGCATGTCCAGGCACTCAGGCCGCATCTGGACGATGTCGTGTTGGAGGTGACCTTCTCGGGCCGTTGGTAGACGGCTGATCGCGGACGCCCGGCCTGGTCAGGGGCTGCCGCCTGACCAGGCCGGGCGTGCCCTTCACCGATGCCGCTTGTTCACCGCCCGCGCGATCCGGTCGCCCGCCGACTGGACCAGCTGGACCAGCACGATGAGCAGCACCACCACCGCGATCATCATCTCGGGCATGAAGCGCTGATAGCCGTAGCGGATGCCCAGATCGCCCAGGCCGCCGCCGCCGACCGCGCCGACCATGGCCGAATAGCCGATCAGCGACACCACCGCCAGCGTCAGCCCGTGCACGATGCCGGGCATGGCTTCGGGCAGCAGCACCTTCAGCACGATCTGGATCGGCTTTGCCCCCATCGCCTGCGCCGCCTCGATCAGGCCGCGGTCGACCTCGCGGATCGCACCCTCGACCAGCCGGGCGATGAAGGGGATGGCGGCCACCGTCAGCGGCACGATCGCGGCCGAGGTGCCGATCGAGGTGCCGGCGACCAGCCGGGTGAAGGGGATGATGGCGACCGCCAGAATGATGAACGGGATGGAGCGGGTGGCGTTGACCACCGCGCCCGCGATCCGGTTCCAGGCCGGCGCGCCGTAAAGTTCGCCCCGGCCGGTGACCGCCACCGACACGCCGATCGGCAGGCCGATCGCGGTGCCGATCAGGGTCGCGACCGCCACCATATAGGCGGTCTCGCCGGTCGCGCGCAGCAGCAGGTCGATGAGCTGGGGCGGGAAGAGCTGATCAAGCCACTGGAACATGAGCCGTAATCCGTGCGTCGAGGCCGAGGCCGTTGATGAAATCCACCACCGAGGCGCCGGCGGTCTCGCCGCCCGGCACCTCGACCAGCATCAGGCCGAAGGGCTTGCCCTGGATGTATTCGATGCGGCCATGGAGGATGTTGACCGCCACCCCCCGTTCGGTCGCGAGCCGGGCGATCGCCGGCTCGAAAGCGGCCGCTCCCTTGAACACGATCCGCACCACCGCATTGCGGTCGCCATCCCTGGCCGCGCCCTCTTCGAAGCGGCGCTTCAGCCCCGAGGGGATGGCAAGGTCCACTTCGCTCGACACGAAGCTGCGGGTGGTCGGGTGTTCGGGCGCGGTGAACACGTCGTAGACCGGGCCCTGTTCGATCACCCGGCCGGCTTCCATCACCGCCACGCGGTCGCAGATTTCGCGGATCACGCCCATTTCATGGGTGATCGCCACCACCGTCAGCCCCAGCCGCCGCTTCAGATCGGCGATCAGGGTCAGGATCTGCTGGGTGGTCTCGGGGTCGAGCGCCGAGGTGATCTCGTCGCAGAGCAGCAGCCGGGGCTCGTTCGACAGGGCGCGGGCGATGCCGACCCGCTGCTTCTGGCCACCCGACAGTTCCGACGGGTAGCGCCCGGCCTTGTCGGCCAGACCCACCAGCTCCAGCAGCGGCTCCACCTTGCGGCGCCGCTCGGCCCGGCCGACCCCGGCCAGTTCCAGCGGCAGCGCCACATTGTCGAACACGGTGCGCGACGAGAGCAGGTTGAAATGCTGGAAGACCATGCCGATCCGCCGCCGGGCCTTGATCAGCCCGGCATCGTCGAGCGCGGTCATATCGGTGCCGTCGACCGTCACCCGGCCCGTGCTCGGCCGCTCCAGCAGGTTGATGCAGCGCACCAGCGTGCTCTTGCCGGCACCGCTGCGCCCGATGATGCCGAAGATTTCTCCGGGCTCGACCCGAAGATCGATCCCGTCCAGGGCTGAAACGGCGGTCGCGGTGCCGCGGGCGGCATAGGTCTTCGCGACAGCTTCCAGCGTGACCATGGCGGTCATGCGCGCATGTCCTTCCGTCATCCGTTGCGCGGATCGACGGCAGGCGGCCGCAATGCCCGCGACAGGATACGGAAAACCCGCGGGCGGAGCGGCTGCCGGCGGGTCGATCCGCCTCTCTTTAGCGGCATTTGTATGGGCGCCCCGCAAGCTGAAGCCTCAAATCGGCGCCATTGGCCGGAGGATAATCAGCGCTCGTCGATGTTGAAAGGAAAGAATGCGCATGAGCGGCATGTGAATGCCGCATGGTGGACCGCGGGGGCCGGATGTGCTTCAACTCCGCCCATGGGCAGCCGGAGTCACCGGCGCGCGACCCTTGCCGGTCGCATCGCTGACGCCCGCAGCAACGAGGACAAGATGAGCTACACGGTCAAGGAGCTGTTCCTGACCCTGCAGGGCGAAGGCGCACAGGCGGGTCGGACCGCCGTGTTCTGCCGCTTCGCGGGGTGCAATCTGTGGTCGGGGCGGGAGCGGGACAGGGCAGGGGCCCTCTGCCGGTTCTGCGACACCGATTTCGTGGGAACCGACGGCGACGGGGGCGGACGCTTCCGCGACGCACAGGATCTGGCGGCGGCCATCGAGGGCTGCTGGGGCGGCGGCCGGATGCGCCGCTATGTCGTCTTCACCGGCGGCGAGCCGCTGCTGCAGCTGGACGAGGCGCTGATCCGTGCGGTCAAGGCACGGGGTTTCGAGATCGCGGTGGAGACCAACGGCACCATCGCGGCCCCCGAGGGCATCGACTGGATCTGCGTCAGCCCCAAGGCGGGGACCGAACTGGTCCAGCGCCGCGGCCACGAGCTGAAGCTGGTTCATCCGCAGGACGGGCTCGACCCCGCGGCGCTGGAAGCGCTCGATTTCGGGGTGATGTGGGTGCAGCCCATGGACGGGCCGGACCGGGCGGTGAACACCGAAGCCGCGGTCGCCTGGTGCCTGGCCCATCCGCGCTGGCGCCTCAGCCTCCAGACCCACAAGCTCATCGGAATCCCCTGATGTTCGAGCTTTCCAAGCAGTTCCGCTTCGAGGCGGCGCATACCCTGCATCGCGTGATCGATGCCGAGCCCAGCCGCCGCATTCACGGCCATTCCTACCGCGCCGAGGTGGTCATCCGCGGCCGCCCCGACCCCGTGACCGGCATGGTGCTGGATCTGGGCCTGTTCGAACGCGCCCTGGCCGGTGCCCGCGACGGGCTGGACCATCGCCTGCTCGACGAGGTGCCGGATCTGGGACCGGCGACCATGGAGAACCTGGCCGCCTGGATCTGGCGCCGGCTGGCCGGCCAGCTGCCCGGTCTTGCCCGGGTGATCGTCCACCGCGACAGCACGGGCGACATCTGCACCTGTTTCGGCCCGGATGCGGGCAGCGGGGTGGCGGCATGACCGGGTCCCCGCGGAATGCCGGCGCGCTGGTCCTGTTCTCGGGCGGGCAGGACAGCGCCACATGCCTCGCCTGGGCGCTGGACCGGTTCGAGCGGGTGGAGACGCTGGGCTTCGACTATGGCCAGCGTCACCGGGTCGAACTCGATTGCCGCAGCACCCTGCGCGAGCGGATGGCCGCACTCGATCCGCGCTGGGCGGCCCGGCTCGGCCCCGATCACACCCTGGATCTGGGCGTGCTGGGCGCGATGTCCGAGACCAGCCTGACCCGCGAGGTGGCGATCGGCCTGCGCGATGACGGCCTGCCCGATACTTTCGTGCCCGGCCGGAACCTGGTCTTCCTCACCTTCGCGGCCGCCCTCGGTTTCCGCCGCGGGCTCGATCATGTCGTGGGCGGCATGTGCGAGACCGATTATTCGGGCTATCCCGACTGCCGCGACGATACGATCAAGGCGCTGCAGGTGGCGCTGAACCTGGGCATGGCGAAACAATTCGTCCTGCACACGCCGCTGATGTGGCTGGACAAGGCGGAAACCTGGGCCCTGGCCCAGCGGCTGGGCGGCACGGCGCTGGTCGATCTGATCGTCGCCGAAAGCCATACCTGCTATCTGGGCATGCGGGGCGATCTGCATGACTGGGGCCATGGCTGCGGCAGCTGCCCGGCTTGCCGCTTGCGCGCCGATGGCCATGCGCGCTATCGGGAGGCCCTGACGTCGGATGGCCCCGCTTCGGATGGCCCCGCTTCGGACGGCTTCGCTTCGGACGGGGGCAGGTCGGGCGACCGGACGCCGGGCCACGAATGACAGAATGACGGGAAGGGTGACGGAGATGGAGATGCGGGGCTTCTTCGCGATCGGGCTGGAGGCGGTGACGCGGCCGATGAATGCCGGCACGCTGTTCCGCGCCGCCTATGCCTTCGGTGCCTCCTATGCCTTCGCCCTCTCGGACGACCGTCTGGGCCGGCGGGCCGCCCAGGCCGATACCTCGGCCTCGGCCCGCCATCTGCCCTTTTTCCGCTTTCCCTCGATCGACGCCCTGCCGATGCCCGAAGGCGCGCTGCTGATCGGGTTCGAGATCGACGACGCGCTCGACACCATGCCCTACATCCCCCATCCCGATCAGGCGGTCTATCTGATCGCGCCGGAAGCGGACGGGCTTTCGGCGGCCGCGCGCAGCCGCGCCTCGGCCGTGATCCGCCTGCCGGGCCGGCTCGCCCTCAACCCGGCCATGGCCGGCGCGCTGGTGATGTACGACCGGATGCTGATCCACGGCCGCTCGGCCCCCCGCCCGGTGGCGTCGAGCGCGGTGCCGGGGCGCCACGGGCGGAACGGCTGACGGTCGGCCCCGAGGAGGGGGGCGTCGGCTGTGGCGGGCATGCAGGCCTGACCGATCGCGCGAAGTGTCGGCAAGATCCGGTTCTGTGCCTTCGAGGCATGCGAGGCGGCGAGCGCCCTCGCTCCCCTCTTTCCATCCCACTGATGTTCTTGATATGTTTTCAGCCTAACGTCAGACGTTCATTCATCCGGGGGTGTCGCCATGTCGGAAGCGGAACGGCACAGGGCAGCGGTGAACGACTGCCGCGCCAGATTGGCAACTGCCATCGAAGAGGGGCTGGAGGATGAGCGCCTCGGCCGGTTGTACGATATCGAGGAGGTTCTTGAGGAATTGCTGGCGCGCTACGACGCCATGATCGCCGCGCGCCCCTCTCTCACACCCCCTGCCGCAACAGAAACTTCTGCAGCTTGCCCGTCGGCGTCCGCGGCAGGCTGTCGACCAGGCGGATGATCCGCGGGATCTTGTAGCGGGCGAGGGCGGCGGTGCAGTGGGCGGTTATCGCCGCCTCGTCGAGGCTGGCATCGGCCTTGGGCACGATGAAGGCGGTGACCGTCTCGCCCCATTCCTCGTGGGGGGTGCCGATCACCGCCGCTTCGGCGACGGCCGGGTGGGCCGCCAGCACATCTTCCACCTCTTTGGAATAGACGTTCTCGCCGCCGGTCACGATCATGTCCTTCAGCCGGTCGACGATGAACAGATAGCCGTCCGCGTCGATCCGGGCCAGATCGCCCGAGCGGTACCAGCCGTCATGGAAGGCGGCGGCGGTCGCTTCGGGATCGTCGTGATAGCCCAGCATCATCGACTGGCAGCGCATCCAGATCTCGCCGGTCTCGCCGGGGGCGGCCTCGGTGGTCTCGTCGCGCATGACCTTGAGATCGGCACCTGCCACGGCGTAGCGGCCGATCGAGCCGGCCTTGGCGACCTGTTCCTCCGGGTAGAGCGCCGTGCCGGTCGGGCCGGTCTCGGTCATGCCGAAAACCTGGTAGAACCGGTCCGACCGGTAGCGCTCCGCCAGCATCCGGGCGGTGACCGCATCGATCGGCCCGCCGCCATAGATCCAGGCCCGGACATGGGAGAGATCGAAGCTGTCGAAATGCGGCAGCATGCGCGGCGGCATCAGGAAGGCGATCGGGGCGCCGAAGAACAGGGTGCAGCGCTCATCCTGCATGGTCTGGACGAAATGCAGCGGATGGTATTCGGGCAGCAGCACCACCGTGGCGCCGACATAGACCGCATTGACCAGCATGTTGTTGAGCGGGAAGCTGTGCCAGACCGGCATGGCCAGCAGAACCCGGTCGGTGGGCCCCAGCCCGTAAACCAGGCTGGATCCCGTGCCTGCCAGCAGCACATTCGCATGCGAATGCAGGCAGCCCTTGGGCCGGCCGGTGGTGCCCGAGGTGTACAGGATCTCAACCGGTTCATCGGCGTCGAGGGCGACGGGCACCGGTGCCGTCGCCGGCGCCGGGCCGGCAAACAGCCCGCCCTCGCCGTCATCGAGCATCAGCATGCGGGCAGCCCCCGCCGCCGAGCCGTCGCCGGCCAGATCGCGATCCACCAGCCAGAGCGTCGCGCCCGAATGCTGCAGGATATAGGCGGTCTCTGGTGCCGCCAGCTTGTGGTTGACCGGCACGGTGACCGCCCCGGCCCGCACCGCGCCGAAGAAGGCCGTCACCCATTCCACCGTGTTGCGGCCATGGATCGCGACCGCATCCCCCCTGGTGACGCCTGCCGCCTGCAACCGGGCGGCGGCATCGTCGGCCGCGGCATCCAGATCGGCGAAACTCAGCCGCCGGCCGCCGCCGACCAGCGCCTCGCGGCCGGCGAATTTGCGGGCGGCACTCCGCAGCACATCGTCCAGCGTCCACATTCTTCTGTTTCCTCCAGGGGGCGGCCATTCGGGCCGTGATTTGGGACCGTGCTTGTCGGGACAATGTTCTCAAGCGATGCGGCTGCACGGGCTCAACCGGCACCGCTACGCGGACGGGGGCCCAGTGCCTGAACGCAAAAGCGTGCGATCGCCGCGCCCAGCCGGGCGTCTCTTTCCGGGTCTGTGGCCGATGCTTCCGGGGGCTGGGTCAGGGGGCTGGCCATGGCCTCGGCGATTGCTCCCACGATCGCGGCAGCCACGATGTCCGCGTCCTGTGGTGCGATCTCACCGGTGGCGATCCCTTCACGCACAAGTTGTGCAAATATATCGCGATAGGGCTGGCGATAGCGCAGCCGCTCCGCCTCGATCGCCGGGTCCACCGGCTCGGCGAGCAGGGCCCAGGCGAGGCGTGGCCCCTTCAGGGCCCGCCGGGCAAAGGTCTCGACCACGCCGGCCAGGCGCTCCCGAGCGGTTCCCGGCCCCGCCGCACGCCGGGCGCAGGCGTCTATCTCGCGCTGGCTCGCCCGGCGAAACACCTCTTCGAACAGGTCGGCCTTGGAGGGAAAATACCGGTAGAGCAGGCCGGTGGAGACCTCGGCCCTGGCGGCGATGGCCGGCATGCTGGCGGCCGCATAGCCGCCCGATGCGACCAGCGCCAGTGCTGCGGTCACGATCTCCTCCCGGGTGCGGGCAAGCCGCTCCTCCATCATTTTTGTGCGTCGGTATGCCATGCTCAAAAATTGAACCACCTTTCATTTCTTATTGCAAGCGCCGGAGGCCGTGCTTTATGGTTGCTGAAATTATAACAAAAAGAAGAAATGCATACGAGTTGACGAAACGATCGCGTTCGTATGCAATCAAGTCGAATCCGGTATGTACGGATGGTGTGTCGGGCGGGAGGCGTGCCCGAGGTCCCGATGGATGATCGCCGACAGTCTCGCCGGACGCGATCTCAGGGCCAGGGGCGTCTCCCGTTGTCCGCCAGACTCGCGAAGGTCGCGAGTCGGCACATGACATGCCGTCGCCAAAGTCATGGACATCGCCGACATGCTCGAAACAGTCGATGGGGAGAGTGTCTTCCTGTGGCGTGGGGAAGGCGAGGTGCAGCCCACCGTCCTCGCCCGTGGCCCGTGGAGCGAGACGGCCCAGCATGGCGGGGCCCCGGCCGCCCTGCTGGTTCATGCCGCCGAAAAAGCTCTGGGAGGGCCGGGGTGGCTGCTCAGCCGCATGACGCTGGAATTGCTGCGCCCGGTGCCGGTGGCCCCCCTGCGTCTGGCGATCCGCGGCCGGCGCGGCCGGTCGGTGCGTCGCGCCGAAGTGACGTTGAAAGCCGGGGATTGCGAGGTCGCGCGCGGTGTGGCCGTGCTGATGCGCGAGGAGGCCATAGAACTGGGGGCGCCAGCGGTTTGCGGTCCCCGGTTGCCGCCGCCGGCAGATTGTACCGAGCCGGTGCGGATCCCCGGGATGCCGGACGCCCGTTCCTTCCACTATACAGCGATGGAATCGCGGGTGGCGGCAGGCTCGGTGACCCGCCCCGGACCGGCCGCGGTCTGGTTCCGGCTTGCCGTGCCGCTGGTCGACGGTGTTCCGAACTCGCCGGCCATGCGGGTGATGGCGGCTGCCGATTTCGGCAACGGCATCAGCTGGGTGCTGCCGCCCGACCGGTTCACCTTCGTCAACACCGATCTGACCGTCCATCTCCACCGGGCGCCGGTCGGGGAATGGGTGGGGGTGGATGCGACCACCGTCATGCAGCCCCACGGTGTGGGGCTGACCACCTCGCGCCTGGTCGATGAGCTGGGCGAGATCGGCATCGCCATGCAGGGGCTGGTGGTTCGCCAGCGGGCCGCGGCGGCCGCCTGACGACCGCTGCCGCCCGACTCGCTGTCAGGTGGCGCCCGATCCGCCGTCAGGCCAGCACGACCCGCCGTCAGGCCAGGACGATCCGGGTTCCGGCCTGTTCCGCCGCCTCGCTCAGATGCCGCGGCGGGGCGCGGTCGGTGACCAGCCGGTCGATCTCGGGCAGATCCGCAATCCGCACCGGGGCGCTGCGGGTGAATTTGGACGCCGCCCCCACCGCCACCACCATGCGGGCGGCGCGGATCATCGCCTGTTTGGCGGCCACCTTGTGCAGGTCGAAATCCATCAGCGCGCCGGTTTCGTCTATCCCTGAGAAGCCGATGATCGCGACATCGCAGCGGAAGCGCGCAAGCCCCGCCTGGGTGGTGTCGCCGATCAGCGATCCGTCGGGGCCATGGATGCTGCCGCCGGTGACGAAGATTTCGGACCGGGGGCAGTTTTCCGGCCTGCCCGCCGCCAGCAGCATCGCCGCGGGCAGGCTGTTGGTCACGATGGTCAGCCCGCCGCGTGGCGCCAGCGCGCGCGCCACCGCTTCCACCGTCGTGCCGACATCCAGGAAAACCGCGGCGCCGTCGGGCACCAGCTCGGCCGCGCGCCGGCCGATCGCATCCTTGGCGTCGGTCTGGCTCAGGCGCTTTTCGGCATAGGCGGGGCGGATCGCCGGCTCCACCACACCCGCGCCGCCATGAAAGCGTTGCAGCAGTTTCAGCGCATCCAGCCGGATGATCTCGCGCCGTATGGTCTGGGCCGAGACGTCGAACTGCCGCGCCAGCGCATCGATGGTCGCGAAGCCCTGCTCGCGGACGATGCGCAGAATGTCGTACTGGCGCTGGCTCACCGCCTCGCCACTGTCCAGGATCACGTTCTCTCCGGTCGGCACCTGCCGTGCATCCTTCGTCACCGATGGCGTCGCCGCACTGGACGGCGACAGAATTGGAAGATAATTTACACAGACCCCCGCCGGGCCGCGAGCCCGGTTCCGTTCCGACCGGAGATCTTCATGGAACCGTCGCTCTTCGTGGCAGAAGGCAGGCTGTGGCGCAATGATGATGCGCAGTGCCGCGTGTTCGACCCCTGGTCCCTGATCTGGCAGCCGGTCGATGCCCTGCCGGCAGGGGCCCGTGCGATCACGGCCGAGGCGGCGCTCGCCGAACTGGCTGCCGCCAACCGCATCCGCCGCCTGCCGGTCGCGGTGATCGGCCCGCGCGAACCGGTGGGCGACCAGGAAGCCACCGCCGCCGCCGTCGGTGCGGCGATCGCCTCTCTGGGCCTGGTTCTGCTCACCGGCGGCAAGGGCGGCGTGATGGCCGCGGCCAGCCGCGGTGCCGCGGAAAATGGTGGTCTGGTGCTGGGTTACGTGCCGGATGAAGACTGGCGGATGGCCAACCCCCATGTCACCGTGCCGCTCGCCACCGGCATCGGCCCGGTGCGCAATGCGTTGATCGCCCGCGCCTGCCCGGTGCTGATCGCGGTCGGTGGCGGCTACGGCACGCTGTCGGAAATCGCCTATGGCCTGCATTTCGACAAGCTGGTGCTGACCATCGCCGACGCGCCGGTGGTGGACGGCGCCGTCATCTGCCGCGATGTGGCCGACATCCGCGCCCGGGTCGCCCGGCGCATGCTCGCCCTCGACGGGCCGCTCTGACCGGCCCTGCCCGGGCATCGCTCCTCCCGTCGTCGTTCCGTCGCCAGATCTGTAATCAAACGATCATTGGCGGCTGGAATGGAAGAAAACGATAATGCGCCGGTCTCGCCCCGCCGGTCTCATGTCCGTTGACCCGGGCGTGGCGGGGTTTCCCGGCACCGGACGGTTTCAATGGCGCTCGTCACCGCATGCTACCTGCTCTACCTGGCGGCGCCGATCGCGCTGCTGGTGCTGGGCTCGTTCGGCGACAGCTGGACCGGCACGCTGCTGCCTTCGGGTTTCACCACCCGCTGGTATGAAGAACTGCTCGCCGATGCCAGCTTCCGCCGCGCCTTCTTCACCAGCCTGAAGGTGCTGGCGGCCACGGCCATGATCGATGCACTGATCGCCGTGCCCGCCGCCTATGCCATCCATTCCGCCGCCAGCCGCGGCGTGCGCACTGCGGCGCGCATCGCCTCGCTGATGCCGGTGGCGGTGCCGGAACTGGTGCTGGGCTTCGGCTTCATCCTGGTGTTTTCCTCGTCGACCCTGCCATGGCTCGGCACGTTCGAGCTGCTGGTGGCTGCCCATGTGGTCCTGACCCTGCCCTATCTCATGAACACGCTTCTCGCCGATATGCAGACGCTGGGCCTCGCCCGGATCGAGGCGGCGGCGGCAACGCTCGGCGCCGGTTTCCGCCGGCGTTTCGTCGACATCGTGCTGCCGTCGCTGCGCCACAGCCTGACCTCGGGGCTGGTGATGGTCGCCGCGCTCTCGATCGGCGAATTCCAGCTCTCCAACCTGGTCGCCGGCTTCCTGGACCGGACCTATCCGATCGTGCTGCTCCAGGCCTTCTACGGCGCCACCGGCTTTGCCTGTGCCGCGACCGTCGTGCTGCTGGCGCTGGCGACGCTGGCCGCCGGTGCTTCCGCACTTGCCGCCGCCGGCGGCCGGCGCGCCCGGGCGGGAGGCTGATCCCATGAGCGTGCATTTCGATGCGGTTTCCTTCCGCTATCCCTCGGGCGGTGCCGGCGTGTCGGACATCGATCTGGAGATCGGCGATGGCGAGCTGCTGGCGGTGATCGGGCCGTCGGGCTCGGGCAAGACCACTCTGCTGCGCCTGCTTTCGGGCTTCGTGGTGCCCGATCGGGGCCGGATCCTGATCGACGGCCGCGATGTCGCCCGGGTGCCGGTCAAGGACCGGGCGCTGGGCGTGGTGTTCCAGGCCTATGCGCTGTTCCCGCACATGACCGCGGCCGAGAACGTCGCCTATCCGCTGAAGCTGCGCGGGGTGGGCCGCACCGCCCGCATGGCCCGCGCCGCCGAGGCGCTGGAGAAGGTGGGGCTCGGCGGTTTCGCGAACCGCCAGCCGGCCTCGCTGTCGGGCGGCCAGCAGCAGCGCGTGGCCCTGGCCCGGGCCCTGGTCTTCGGGCCGCGGGCGCTGCTGCTCGACGAACCGCTCTCGGCGCTGGATGCCGGGCTTCGGGCCGGCATGCGTGACGAGATCCTGCGCGTTCAGCGCGCGGCCGGCATCGCCACCCTGTTCGTGACCCATGATCAGGAAGAGGCGCTGTCGATGGCCGACCGCGTCGCCGTGCTGAAAGACGGCCGCCTGCTTCAGGTCGACACGCCCCGCGGGCTGTACGAGCGGCCGGTGGATGCGACCGTGGCGGGCTTTGTCGGCCACGCCAATCTCTGGCCGGGCCGGGTGGCGGCCGACGGGCTGGTCGAGACCGCGATCGGGCCGATCCGCACCGCCACGGGCGGTTTCGCCCCGGGCGACGCCGTCACCGTGATGGTCCGCCCGGAAGAGGTCTCCGCCGAACCCGCCGCAGATGCCGCCAACCGCTTCGCCGGCCGGATCGCGGCCGATCGTTTTCTCGGCAATCTCCGCCGCCTGGACCTCGAGGTTCCGGGCGGGCTGGTGAAGGTCGAGACCCGCCGTCGCGATGCGATCGATGCGGTCGCCATCGCGCCCGAGGCCGTCCGGCTGCTGCCGGCCGGTCTCTGACCGTCACCGTCTCCCTGCACGCTGATCCCCCAGCACCCGACCACAGCACCAGTCGAACGGGACCGATCCGATGACCATGAGCCTCTGGAAGAAGACGGCCGCCGCCCTGATGATGGCGGCCGGCACCTTCGCCGCCACCACCGCCGCAACCCCGGCCCTCGCCCAGCCGCTGGATGGCGGCGAGCTTTATCAGGGCGAGCAGGCCCTCTACGACGCCGCGCGCGACGAGGGGCTGGTGGTCTCGTTCGACACCGGCCCGACCTGGGCGAACTGGGCCGCCCAGTTCAAGGCCTTCAAGGCCCGCTATCCGGGCGTCGAGATCGTCTATAACGATCTGGGCTCGGCCGCGACCGTGGTGGCACTCGACAAGTCGCGCAACCGGCCGCAGGCGGACACCGCCTATTACTTCGCGGGTTCGGCCCTCGATGCCGCCGAGAAGGGCGTGGTCGCCGATTTCAAGCCGGTGAATTTCGACCGTCTGCCCGAACCCTTCCGTCATCCGGCCGGCCAGTGGTTCACCATTCACACCCTGAACGTGGCCTTCCTGGTGAATACGAAGCTGGTCAAGCAGGTCCCCCAGAGCTGGGCCGATCTGCTGGGCGAGGCCTATCGCAATTCGGTGGTCTATCTGGATCCGCGCACGGCCGGTCAGGGCCAGGTGGTGACCATCGCCGCCGCCTTCGGCAATGGCGGCAGCATGGACGACGTCCAGCCGGGCATCGACTATCTGGGCAGGTTGCACAAGGCCGGCAACGTGCTGCGCACCGTGGGCACCACGCCTTACGCCCAGTTCGTGAAGGGCGAGATCCCGATCTGGATCGGCTACGAGAATGACGGGCTGAAGGCCAGATATGTCGACGGCATGGGCGACGACGTCGCGGTGGTGATCCCTGCCGAAGCCTCGGCCGCGGCACCCTATGCGATCAGCCTGGTCAAGGACGGCCCGAACCCGAATGCCGGCAAGCTCTGGCTGAACTACATCATGACCGACAAGGGCCAGACCACCTTTGCCGAGGGGTTCGTGCGCCCGTCGGTGCCGGGTGTGAAGCTGCCCGAAGAGGTGCTGGCGAAGCTGCCCGAGGCGCCGCAGATCCGCCCGGTGGATGTCGCCAAGGCGCGTGATGCCAAGCCCGCCATCGATGCCGGCTGGGCCAAGGCCGTGCTCGGCCAGTAATCCGCCCGCGTCCTCGCGCCTGCTGCGGCACGGTGCCGGCCGATCCGGTGCCGTGCCCGCCGGCGTTTTCAACCGTCTCTCTTCTTCAGGACCAGCCCCCATGACCCTGCCGCCCCGGCTCCTGATCCTGCTGTCGCTGCCGGCGCTCGTCACGATGGCGGTGTTTTTCGTGCTGCCGCTCGCCGTGCTGGTGGGGGAGACGGGCGAGGGGGGCGGTGCCGCCTATCTCAGGCTCGTCGACGATCCGGTCTTCTGGCAGGGGCTGAAGGGCACGCTGGTGCTGGGCACGGTGGCCCCGGCGCTCTCGGTCGTGGTCGGCTTCTGCGTGGCGCTGCATCTGGCGCGGCTGCCCGAGGGCCGGCGCCAGGGGCTGCTGTTCCTGCTCTCCCTGCCGCTCACCTTCTCAGGGCTTATCGTCGCCTACGGCTTCATCCTGGTCTTCGGCCGCGCGGGCTTTTTCACCCTGCTGCTGGCCGAACTGGGCGCCGATCCGGCGGTGGTGGGGGCGATGATCTTCACGCCCGCGGGGCTCGGCTTCGCCTATTGCTATTACCTGATCCCGCGCGTGGTGCTGGTGATGCTGCCGGTTCTGGTCAATTTCGACACGCGCCAGATGGATGCGGCCGAAAGCCTGGGCGCGGGCCGCTTCGCCGCCTTCCGCGACGTGCTGCTGCCCCAGGTGACCCCGGCACTGATCGCCGCCTTCTGCCTGACCGCGGCGGTGGCGATCGGTGCCTATGGCACGGCGCTCGCCCTGGTCGGCACCCAGGTGCAGATCCTGCCGCTGCTGCTGTTCTCGAAGATCTCGGAAACCGGCGCCGATCTGCCGGCGGCGGCCGCGGCCTCGGTGGTGCTGATGGCGGTCTGCTGTGCGGTCATGGGCCTGGCCGAAGCCCTGGGCGGGCTCCGGCGCAGGGGGTGAGGGGGGAGGCGAGGTTTCCTCCCCCGGTCGGCGGAACGATCAGCGATAGGGGAAGCCGGCCTTCTCCATCAGGGCCGAATAATCCTTCAGGATCTGCACCACCTTGCCGGCGCGCGGGCTGGTCGCGGCGATCTCGTCCCAGAACCGTTCGGCATCCTTTTCGACCTGCGACCATTCCTCGCGCGGGATCGAGGTCAGCTCCATCTTCTTGCCGTTGACGCGCAGATTGGCCTCGCCGCCCCAGTACCAGACCTGGCGGTAGTAATGCGACTGGTCGATCGTGGTCAGGAACAGCTGCTTCAGGTGCGGCGGCACCTTCTCCCAGCTCTTGCTGTTGGCGAAATAGGATCCGCACCAGGCGCCGCAGATATTGTTGGTCAGCGCGTAATTGCAGACATCCGCCCAGCCCACTTCATAGGCCTCGGTGAAGCCGCACCAGGCGACGCCGTCCAGCTGGCCGGTCTGGATCGCGACCTCGACATCGTCCCAGGGCACGGTCACCGGGATCAGGCCGTAGCGCGACAGGAACTTGCCGGCGGTCGGCACGCCGAAGACGCGCTTGCCGCGCATATCGGCCAGCGAGCGGATCGGCTCCTTGGTGAAGACATGCAGCGGATCCCAGGCGCCGGCCGACAGCCATTCCACGCCGTCGATCTCGTCATAGGCTTCTTTCCAGATCTCGTTCAGCCCATAGCGCTGGAACAGCACCGGCAGGTCCAGGCTGAAGCGGCAGGAGAAGGGGAAATAGCCGCCGAACACCGCCACATCGGCGGGCGAGGCCATGGTCGCGTCGTCCGACTGCACCGCATCGATGGTGCCGTTCTGCAGCGCGCGGAACAGTTCGGCCGTCGGCACCAGCTGGTCGGCGTAATAGAGCTCGATCTCCATCTCGCCATTGGCCGCCGCATTGAAGGCCTCGATCTGCGGCTTGATCACATGGGCGCCCAGCGGCGCGCCCGAATAGGTCTGCAGCCGCCAGCGGATCTTGGACTGGGCATGCACCGCCGGGGCGGCGAAGGTGGTGCTGGCCGCCAGCGCCGCGCCGCCGATGCCGGCGGTCTTCAGGAACTGTCGCCGGCTTCCCGCGACCGGATCGGCCGAGGACGTCTTCTTCTCGATGTCGCTCATGTCGTTCGTCTCCTGGAAGCGGTGCGCATGTCTCCCCATGCGCCCGCCATGGCCGTGTCGGGGGTGTGGGTGAAGACTACTTTCCGTAGACGAGATCCGGCAGCCAGAGCGCGATCCCGGGGAAGACCATCAGCAGGGTGATGGTGATCACCATCATGATCACGAAGGGGATGATCGACTTGTAGATGTCGATCAGGGTGATTTCCTTTGGTGCCATCGCCCGCATCAGGAACAGGTTGTAGCCGAAGGGCGGGGTGATATAGGCGATCTGGCAGGTGATGGTGTAGAGCACGCCGAACCAGATGACGTTGAATTCCAGCGCCTTGACCAGCGGCACGTAAAGCGGCGCCACGATCACCAGCATGGCGGTGTCGTCCAGGAACATGCCCATCAGGATGAAAGATGCCATCATCATCGCCATCACCTGCCAGCGGGTCAGTTCCCAGTTGGTGATGAACAGCGATTCGATCGCCCGCGCCGCGCCGATGCCGTCGAACACCGCCCCGAAGGCGAGGGCGGCCAGGATCAGCCACATGAACATGCACGAGATCGACAGCGTCTTCTTCGACGTCTCCTTGATCAGGCGCCAGTTCAGCCGGCCCTTCAGGGCGGCGGCGATGGTCGCCCCGGTGGCGCCGATCGCCGAGCTTTCGACCAGGCTGGTATAGCCCATCACGAACAGCCCCATCATCGTGAAGAAGATCACGAAGGGGATGAGGCCGGCGCGCAGCAGCTTCAGCTTCTGCCCGATCGGCATGTTCAACTCGTCGTCGGTGACTGTGGGGGCGAGTGCGGGGTTCAGCCGGCAGCGCACCACCACATAGGCGGTGAACATCGCCGCCATCATCAGCCCCGGCACCATGCCCGCCAGCCAGAGCTGGCCCACCGGCGCCCGGGCGATCATGCCGTAGAGCACCAGCACCACGCTCGGCGGGATCAGGATGCCGAGCGAGGATCCGCCCTGGATGACGCCGGTGATCAGCACCTTGTCATAGCCCCGGCGGAGCATTTCGGGCAGGGCAATGGTGGCACCGATCGCAAGACCCGCGACCGACAGCCCGTTCATGGCCGAAATCACCACCATCAGCACGATCGTGCCGATGGCGAGCCCGCCCCTCAGCCTGCCGAACCAGACGTGGAAGGCCTTGTAGAGATCTTCTGCGATGCCCGCTTCCGACAGGATGTAGCCCATGTAGATGAACAGGGGCAGCGTGAGCATCGGGAACCAGTTGAACAGCTTCAACGTGGCATTGAACGGCATCTCGACGGCGCCGTTGCCGTAGAGCAGCAGGGCGGCGCCTGCCGCCACGAAGCCGATCGCGCCGAAGACCCGCTGCCCGGTAAGCAGCATCAGGGCCATCGTCGCGAACATCAGGATCGCGATCAGTTCATAACTCATGCCACGTCCACCCGGCGGATCGTCGCGATGTGTTTGAACACCAACGACAGTGTCTGGAGCAGCATGATCACCAGGCAGACCACAAGCAGCGCCTTGATCGGGATCATCGACGGGTTCCACATCGAGAACCGGCGCTCATTGGTCTGGATCGCATATTGCAGGCTCGACACCGAGCCGATGGTCATGACCACCAGGTAGAACATCAGGCAGGCGGAGGTGATCAGGTCCAGGATCGCCTTGCCGCGCGTGGAAAGATGCTGATAGATCAGGTCCATGCGGACGTGATCGTCATTCTTCAGCGTCATCGCGCCGCCCATGAAGAAATAGGCGAGCAGCGTGAACTGGGCGACCTCGACACACCAGTGCAGCGGGATGTCGAGCGCGTTGCGGGTGACCGCGTCCAGCAGCAGGACGCCGATCATCACGAAGACCAGAGCCATCGCCACGATGCCGACATAATCGGACAATCGGTCGACGACCCGCACATACCATCTGATTGCAGCCGGCATCGGCCAGTCCGTCCCCCGTCTCGTCAGGCGGCCTGCCCCTCCCCAGTGGCCGGCCGCCCGGTTTTGCCTAGATCAGCTCGGCTCCCGCCGCTCTCAGGGCGGCTTCATGTATCGCGCCGGGCGGCGCATCGGTGACGACGGTGTCCACCTCGTCCAGGCCGCAGACCCGGAAGGCCGCCTTGCGCCCGAACTTGGCCCGTGCCGCCACCAGGATCAGGCTGCGCGCATTGCCGATCATGGCGCGCGCGACCTGGGCTTCGTCGAAATTGGAATCCATCGCCCCCACCTCGGCATCGATCGCCGCCACCGTCAGGATGGCGTGATCGGCCTGGAAGTCGCGGATCTGCTCGATCACCAGCGGGCCGACCGTCTGGTCGTTGTCGCCCATGAAGGTGCCGCCCAGCAGATAGACCCGTCCCGGCTGCGGGGCCGCGCCGAAGACCCGGGCGATGCGCAGCGAATTGGTGATCACGGTCAGCCCGCCGATGCCGGCCAGCGCCTCGGCACAGGCGAGGGTGGTGGAGCCGGTGTCGATGAACAGCGTGTCGCCGGGCTCGATCAGCGGCACCAGCCGGCCCGCGATCACCTGCTTCGCCTCGGCCTCTTCGGCCATGCGGTCCTTGAAGCTGCCCTCGGCATGAAGCTTGGGCCGGCGGGCGCCGCCATGGACCTTCTGAAGCACGCCGTCACTGGCGAGCCCGGCCAGATCGCGGCGGATCGTTTCCGCCGAAACCTCGAAAGCCTGGGCGAGCGCGTCGACCGACATCTCGCCCTGCTGCCAGATCATGTCCGCGATCCGCGCCTGCCGTTCCCTGCGTCGCATTCCCGTCCTCCGTTCATCAAAGTAGGACATCGGCCAATGCCCGAGTCAAGGTGCATGTGCCGGCATGAATGCCCGAACGGTCATAATTCTGTGGCTAAGTTGACCATTCGGGCATTTTAGGGCAGGCTGATCGCAGGGTAGACCGCCCTGAACCGCAGGAGGACAGGCATGGCCCCGGCTGGTGACGCATCCCGCCACGGAAGCGGTGACGGCATCTTCGACGTCGCGATCATCGGCGCCGGGGTGATCGGCTGCGCGCTTGCCCGCCGCTTCACGCTGGCAGGCGCCCGGGTGGTGCTGATCGAAAAGGCGGCCGATGTGCTCGACGGCGCGTCGAAGGGCAACAGCGCCATCCTGCATACCGGCTTCGACGCCCCGCCCGGATCGGTAGAGGCGGCCTGCATCGCCGAAGGCTATCGGGAGTATCTGGAAATCCGCGCGCGGCTGAACCTGCCGTTGCTGAAGACCGGCGCCCTGGTCGTGGCCTGGACGGATGAAGAGGCGGCGACCCTGCCCGATCTGATCGCCCAGGCGCGGGCAAACGGTGTCGACGATGTCGAGCCGCTGACGGAAGCCGAAGCCCGCCGGCTGGAGCCGGCGCTGGGGCCGGGGGTGCGCGCCGCGTTCCGCGTGCCGCGGGAATATGTGATCGACCCCTGGTCCGCCCCCCATGCCTATCTGCGCCAGGCGGTGGAGAACGGCGCCCGGCTGATGACCTCCGCCCCCGTCACCGCCGGGGTGTTCGACGGCGGCACCTGGTGCCTGGAAACCCCGCGGGGTACCGTGCGGGCCGGGCTGGTGATCAATGCCGCCGGCCTCTGGGGCGACCGGGTGGACGATCTGCTGACCGGGACCACCGATTTCACCATCCGGCCGCGCAAGGGCCAGTTCGTGGTCTATGACAAGCCGGCGGCGGCCCTTGCCGGCCACATCCTGCTGCCGGTGCCGAACAAGGTGACCAAGGGCATCGTCGTCTGCCGCACCGCCTTCGGCAATCTGCTGGTCGGCCCCACCGCCGAGGAGCAGGAGGATCGCGAGCGCGCCGGGCTGGTGCCCGAAACCCTGGAGGCGCTGATCCGCCGCGGCACCGAGATCCTGCCGGCGCTGAAGGATCACGAGGTGACCGCGATCTATGCCGGGCTGCGCCCCGCCACCGAGTTCAAGGACTACCGGATCCGGGTAGAAGCCGCACGGCGCTATGTCACCGTCGGCGGCATCCGCTCCACGGGGTTGAGTTCGGCACTCGGCACCGCCGCCCATGTCCACCGGCTGACGGCCGGCCTGCTGGCGGGCCACCAGGCGATCGCCGATCCGGTCTGGCCGCGCATGCCCATGCTGGCTGAGCACGAGACCCGCGACTGGCAATGCGCCGGCAATGGCGGCATCGTCTGCCATTGCGAGCGGGTGACCCGGCGCGAGATCGAGGCCGCCCTCGATGGCCCGACCGGCGCCCGCAGCCTGGCGGGGCTGAAGCGGCGCACCCGCGTGACCATGGGGCGCTGCCAGGGTTTCTATTGTTCCGAGGCCCTGGCCGCCATTACCGCCGGGCGGCTGGCGGTACCGATGACGGCCGATCCGACGACCGCCCCACCGGCAGCTGCGGGAGGCGAGGCATGACCGCGGAGCATTGGGATGTGGTGGTGATCGGCGCGGGCCCGGCCGGGCTCGCCGCCGCGACCGAGCTGCGCCGCCAGGGCGTCGACCGGGTGCTGGTGCTGGACCGCGAGGCCGAGGCCGGCGGCATTCCGCGCCATTGCGCCCATTCCCCCTTCGGCCTGCGCGAATTCCGCCGGCTGCTGACCGGTCCCGCCTATGCCCGCCGGCTGGTGGGCACCGCCGCAGCCGCCGGGGTCGCGATCCGCACCCGCACCACCGTGGTCGCGATCCGCCCGGGCTCCGCTCCGGGCTCCGGCCCTGAACTTGATGTGTCCACGCCCGAGGCGGGGCTGGGGGTGATCTGCGCCCGGCGCGTGCTGGTGGCAACCGGCGTGCGCGAGACCAGCCGCGCCCAGCGGCTGATCGGCGGCACGAAGCCCGGCGGCGTGCTCTCGACCGGCGCACTTCAGGGGCTGGTGCACCTGGACCATCTGAAACCCTTCAGCCGACCGGTGGTGCTGGGCACCGAACTGGTCTCGTTCTCGGCCCTGATCACCTGCGTCCAGGCGGGCATCCGGCCGGTGGCGATGATCGAGCCCGGCCAGGGCACTGTCGCCCGCTGGCCGGCCGGCCTGCTGCCACGGCTGCTCGGGGTGAAACTGTTGACCGGGTCCGCGCTTCGGACCATCGAGGGGCGGGACAGGGTCACCGCCGTCACCCTGCGCGATGCCGACGGCGCCGAGCGGGTGATCGAAACCGACGGCGTCGTCGTGACCGGCGGCTTCCGGCCCGAGGCGACGCTGTTCGCCGGCAGCCATCTGGAGCGCGATCCCCGGACCGGCGGCCCGGTGATCGACGAATTCGGCCGCTGCTCGGACCCGACCGTCTTTGCCGCCGGCAATCTGCTGCGCCCGGTGGAAACCGCGGGCTGGAGCTGGAAAGAGGGCCGCCGCACCGGCCGGGCGATCGCGCTCGATCTGGCCGGCCGGCTGCCTGCGGCCGGCGGGCTTGCGGTGGTCGTTGCGGGGGCGCCGCTCTGTTTCGCCCTGCCGCAGCTGATCGCCGGGGGCAGGCCGGGCCTGCGTGTCCACGACCATATTCAGTTCCGGGTCGACAGCCGGGTGGCGGGACGGCTGGTCCTGACCGATGATGGGCGGGAGATCTGGTCGCAGCGCCTGCGCAGCCGGCCGGAACGGCGGATCCTGGTGCCGATCGACGCCCTGCCGGCGGTGCGGTCGGGCCGTTACACCTTCGGCTGGGACGCGCGGTGATGACCATCCTTGCCATCGACCAGGGCACCACCACCACCCGCGCCGTGCTGGTCGGGCCCGATGGCGGCACCCGGATCGTGGCGAGCCTGCCCCATCGCCAGATCCACCCGGCCCCCGGCCATGTCGAGCACGACCCGGAAGAGCTGATCCGGAACCTCCGCAGTTGCCTGGATGCGGCCCGGGCGGCGGGCGCGCCGCTTGCGGTCGGCATCGACAATCAGGGGGAAAGCTGCCTCGCCTGGGATGCGGCGACCGGCGAGGCCATCTCTCCGGTGCTGGTCTGGCAGGATGACCGGACCCGCGACGTCGTTGACCGGCTGCGCGCCGACGGGGCCGAGGATATGGTGCTGGCGCGGGCCGGCCTGCCGCTCGACCCCTATTTCTCGGCCTCCAAGCTTGCCTGGATCCTGCGCGAGGTCCCCGCCGCGCGGCGGATGGCGGGGCAGGGGCGGCTCAGGCTCGGCACCACCGATGCCTTCTTCCGCGACCGGCTGACCGGGCGGTTCGAAACCGACGTCACCACCGCCTCGCGCACCGCGCTCATGAACCTCGACAGCTGCGACTGGGACCCTGATCTGTGCCGGCTGTTCGGCGTGCCGATCGAGGCGCTGCCGCCGATCGGCCCCAGCACCGGCGATTTCGGCACTCTGGCCGGCACCGGCCTTCGCCTGACCGCAAGCCTGGTCGACCAGCAGGCCTCGCTCTACGGCCATGGCTGCCGGCAGGCGGGCGACGGCAAAATCACCTTCGGCACCGGCGGCTTCGCCCTGGTCGTGACCGACCGGCGGATGGCGGCCGGCCGTGACGGGCCCTTGCCCACCATCGCCTGGCAGAAGGCGGGGGAGGCGCCGGTCCATGCGCTGGAAGGCGGGGTCTATTGTGCCGCCTCGGCGGTCAACTGGGCCCTGGGGCTGGGGCTGTTTGCCGGCCATGACGATATCGGCGCCTTCGACGGCGCCCCGGCCACGCTCGACGGGCCGGTCTTCGTGCCGGCGCTGGCGGGGCTCGCCTGCCCGCATTGGGACCGGCGGGCCCGCGGCGCCTGGCTGGGGCTTGGTCTCGATACCGGGCCGCGCCGGATGATGCAGGCGCTGCTGGAAGGGGTCGCCCTCAGCATGGCCGGGGTGGTGGCGGTGATCGCCCGGCATCAGCCGCTCACCGACCCGATCCCGATCGATGGCGGCATGGCCGCCAATGGCTATTTCTGCCGGATGCTGGCCGATTGCCTGGACCGGCCGGTGATCGTCTCCGACGAGCCGGAGCTGACCGCGGTCGGCACCGCAGCCCTGGCCGCCGGGGTGGCGGGGGTGACGGTCGGCACCCCGCGCCGCGGCCGGAGGATCGACCCCCGGCCGCTGCCGCCCGGCCTGCGCGCACGCTTCGATGCGGCGCGTGCGGCGGTTCAGGCCTTCGCCGCCGCCGGCTGACCGCGGCCGAAGACCAGCCCGACCCCACCCAGGATCGCCGCCATGCCGCAAAGGGCGAGCGGGGCCGGCACCGTGCCGAAGACCGCGAAATCGAGCAGCACGGTCCCGGCCGGCACCAGATAGAACAGGCTGGTGACGTTGACGAGATCACCGGCCCGGATCAGCCGGTAGAACAGCAGCTGGGCGCCGACCGAGATCACCAGGGCCAGCCAGAGCAGTGGCAATGCCGCCGCCGGCACCGGATCGAACCGCACCGCCTCGCCCGGCAGCGCCAGGAGACAGAGGCCGAGGGCCGCAAGATATTGCACCGGCATGGCCGCGAGCGGATCGATGGCGGAACGCTTCTGAAGCAGGGCGCCTGCGGTCATCGAGACCAGGGCCGCGAGGGCGAGGGCGGCACCCGCCGGGGTGAGCGTCGCGGCGGCGAGGCTCTGCCAGACCACGGCGACGAGCCCCGCAAGTGCCAGGGCAAGGCCCGCGATCCGCCGCGGGCTGCGCGCCCCCCCGGTCATCACCAGGGTCAGCACCGGCTGCAACCCCATGACGGTGGCGACGGCACCGGGCGTCATGCCCTGATCCATCGCCGCCATGTAGCAGACGGCATAGGCGCCGACCAGCAGCAGGCCGGTGGCAAGCAGGCGCGGCCAGGCCCGGAACCGCGGCCAGCGCTGCCCCTGAAGGCGCAGGATCACCGCGATGGCGAGCAGGGCCAGCGCAAAGCGCAGGCTGAGGAAGGCAAGCGGGCTCGCATGATCGAGCCCGAGCCGGATGAAGATGGCGCCGCTGCTCCACAGGCAGACGAACGCCGCCGTCGGGCCGAAACGGCCCGCGGCACGAAGGAAACCGGTCATCGGATCTGGAAAAAACCGTCTTTGCCGGATGTCACGACAACCCTGCCGGCCCGGCCTGCATCAACGTGCAGCCGGGGGCGACCCGGGCGGATGGCTCAGGATCTGGCGGGCAGGGTCGTGAAAGGGGCGGCCGCCGGTCAGGCGGCGGCGCGGCCGGCGGGCGGCGGCGGGGTGCCGGCCCGGGCAATGGCCGGCGGGGGGACGACACAGGACATCATGTGCGGCACCATGGCGGTCATGATCGGTCGCCCCCTGGACGGTTGCAGGATCGGGTGAAGTATCGGCCGAGTATGGCGGCGCGCGGGCCGCGCATCAACCCCGTTGCGCGGCTTCCCAGGTGTTGACGATCCGGGTCATGCTGCGCAGCACCGGCTTTTCGATCAGCTTGCCGTCGACCACCAGCAGCCCGCTATCGGCGGCGGCGAAGGCATCCAGCACCTTGCGGGCATGGGCGACGGTGGCGTCGTCGGGGGTGAAGACCCGGTTGATATGCGGGATCTGCTTCGGATGGATGGTGCCCTTGCCCGAGAAGCCGAGTTCGGCCGCGGCCTCGGCCTCGCGGATCATGCCGGCCTCGTCTTCCAGGTCGAGCCAGGGCACGTCGATCACGTCGACACCGGCCGTGGCCGCGGCGTGGACGACGCGTGAGCGGGCATAGAGCAGGGCGTTCCAGACATTGCGGCAGCGCAGATCGGCGGCCATGTCGACGCCGCCGAAGAACAGCGCCTCGATCCGGTCGCTGGATGTCGCGATCTCGACCGCGGCTTCCAGGCCCTCATTGGTCTCGATGATCACATGCAGCCGGGTGGGGCGCTGGTAGTCGTCCAGCAGGTCGGCAAGGTTGCGGACCTCTTCCGGCCCCTTCACCTTGGGCAGCATCACGGCCGGCGCCGGGTGTTCCGCCTCGATCAGCGCCTTGACGTCGGCCATGCCTTCGGGCGTGCGCAGGCAGTTGATGCGGATCATCCGCTCCACCCGCTGGTCGCCTTCGGTGACCGGCACATAGGCGAAGGCCTTGTCGCGCGCCTCGGCCTTGTCCTTCGGCGCCACCGCATCCTCAAGATCGACGCAGACGATATCGGTGCCCGAGGCCAGCGCCTTGGGGAACATGTCCGGCCGGGTGCCGGGGGTGAAGATGAAGCTGCGGCGCGACTGGATACGGGCGGGGGGCTGGATACGGGCGGGGGACATGGCGGCTCCTGACGGGATGGTCGGGCGATCATAGGCGCGGGCGCAGACCATCGCAAACCGGCGGTCCGTGAGGTGAACCCTGCGGGCGCCCTGTCCCCCCGTCACCAGACCGGCGGGGTGGTGATCCACAGAATCCGGGTGCGGCCATTGGCGAGGTTGCGGAATTTGTGCGGCGAGGCGCTTTCGAAATGGAAGGCGTCGCCCTCGCCCAGGCGGTAGACCGCGCCGTCGACATACAGCTCCAGCCGGCCTTCCAGAACCACGCCGCATTCCTCGCCTTCGTGGTTGTAGGCATCCTCGCCCGATCCGCCATCGGGGTCGAGGGTCAGCTCCATCACCTGAAGCATGCCCTGGTCGTGGACGGTCAGGAATTCCTTCACCATGCCCTTGTCGCCGAAATCGACCCGGCGGCGCTGGCCGGCGCGGACGATGCGCCGGGCCTCGTTGTTCGGGTCGCCCTCGCCCCCGCCCAGCAGCTCCAGCACCGGCACGTCCAGAATGGCGCAGATCGCCCTGAGCGCGCGAACCGAGGGCGAGGAGATCCCGCGCTCGATCTGGCTGAGAAAGCCCACCGAGACATTCGCGGCATCGGCCACCTGTTTCAGCGACAGCCCCCGTGCCTGACGCGCCCGGCGCACGGCGAGGCCGAGGCTGAGATCATCCTCTTCGGTCAGTGGCTCGACGACGGGCGTCTCTGGGATGGAAGCCGGAGGCGACTCAGGGGGTGTCATCGGTGGTGGATACCTTCAGGTTCACTCTGTTGAAAGGAGGGCCATATTTTTTCACGAATTTCCAGCCCGACCATGCGTTCCGCAACGCCCCGACCGCCGGTGACCACCGCGGCAGGCGAACGGAATCGCCTGTCGTGCAGGCCTTTTCACGAAAATGAAATCGGCTGACCAATTTCATTGCACCCCTCGATAATTTCACTACCATGAAAATCAGTCAACGCCGAAGCCGATCCGCATCGCAGGGCGGGGGTCTGCGCCACCAGCACGGGACAGCCGGTGGTGTGGGCGGTCGTCGGGGGGAGCCCGGCGCCGCGGTGCCCTGCGATGGTCGGCAGGACAACGAACAGGGGACATTTCATGAGGCTGAAGACGCTTGCCGCGGCAATCACGGCACTGGCCATCGGCGCGGTGGCGCCGGCTTTCGCGGCGGAGACGGTGAAGGTGGGCGTGACCACCACGGGCGTGCCCTTCACCTTCGTCGACACGTCGAGCCAGAAGCCGACCGGCGCGATGGTCGATCTGGCCCAGGCGATCGGGGCCGAGGCGGGGCTTGCCACCGAATTCGAGGTGGTCGCCTTCTCGGCGCTGATCCCGTCGCTGACCACGGGCAAGATCGACCTGATCTCGGCCGGCATGCTCGCCACCGACAAGCGGCGCGAGGTCGTGGATTTCTCGGCCCCGGTCTACACCTATGGCGAGGCGATGTTCGTGCCGGCGGACGAGCCGGCGAACTACACGCTCGACGATCTGAAGGGCGCCACCATCGGCGCCCAGGTCGGCACCACCTTCGCCGACGCGCTCAACGCCCGCGGCACCTTCGGCGAGGTGAAGCTCTATGACAGCATCGCCGACATCATGCGCGACGTGAAACTCGGCCGGATCAAGGCCGGCTTCGGCGACAAGCCGATCGTGGCCTATCAGATCGCCCAGAACCCCGGGATCGGCCTGCGCCTGGTCGATGGCTATCAGCCGCTGAAGGCCGGCGACGTGGCGCTCGCGGTCTCGAAGGAGAACCCGGCCCTGCTGGAGAAGGTCAACGCCGCGATCGCGAAGCTGAAGGAGAGCGGCGAGCTTGCGAAGATCTTCGCAAAATACGGGCTCTGAGCGCCACGTCTTGCGAATTTCTTCACAAACGCGATCCGGACGGGTGTCGGGCGGCGGCCCGGCGCGGGCTTCCGCCTGACCGCCCACCGCTCGCTCCGGCACCCCGCTCCCCACCACCCAGGGATCTTCGATGAGCGACTTCCTCAGCCGATCCGCCGAATACATGCCGCTGCTGTTCGAAGGCATGTGGCGGACCGTGGCGGTGACCCTGCTGGCGCTGTGCCTCGCCACCCTGCTCGGGCTGGTCTGGGCGCTGCTGCGGACCTCGGGCGTCCGGGCCCTGGCGGTGCCGACCCGGATCCTGGTCGAGTTCGTGCGCGGCATCCCGATCCTGGTCATCCTGTTCTACATCTATTTCGTGATGCCCGAGATCGGCCTGGATCTCACCGCCTTTCAGGCCGGGGTGATCGGTCTGGCGCTCACCTATTCCTGCTATATCGGCGAGACCTTCCGCGCCGGTATCGAGGCGGTGGACAAGGGCCAGATCGAGGCTGCGAAATCGATCGGCATGCGCCGGCCGCTGATGATGCGCCGGGTGGTGCTGCCCCAGGCCTTCCGGATCGTCGTGCCGCCCTATGCCAACAACCTGGTCATGCTGCTGAAGGACAGCTCGCAGGTCTCGGTCATCTCGGTGGCGGAGCTGACCATGCAGGGCAAGATGCTGGCTTCGTCCACCTTCGACAACATGACGGTCTTCACCCTGGTGGCGCTGCTCTATCTGTGCCTGACCATCCCGCTGAACATGGTCATGCGCCGGGTCGAACTTCGGATGGGGAAGGCGCGATGATCCGTTTCGAGGACGTGCACAAATCCTATGGCAGCCACGAGGTGCTGAAGGGCATCGATGCCGAGGTCGCCAAGGGCCAGGTGGTCTGCCTGATCGGCCCTTCCGGCTCCGGCAAATCGACCCTCTTGCGCTGCGTGAACGGGCTCGAGACCTATCAGCGCGGCCGGATCACCATCGACGGCGCCCTGGTCGATGCCGAGGGGCCCGCCATTCACGGGCTGCGCACCCGGGTGTCGATGGTCTTCCAGCGCTTCAACCTGTTTCCCCATCGCACGGCGCTGGAAAATGTGATGGAAGGCCCGATCCACGTGCTGCGGGAGCCTGCAACCGAGGTCCGCGCCCGGGCCGAGGCGCTGCTGGCGCGGGTGGGGCTGGCCGACAAGTTCCACGCCTATCCGGGCGCGCTGTCGGGCGGGCAGCAGCAGCGTGTGGCCATCGCCCGCTCGCTGGCCATGCGGCCCGACGCGATCCTGTTCGACGAGCCGACCTCGGCGCTCGACCCCGAAATGGTCGGCGAGGTGCTGCAGGTGATGCGCTCTCTGGCCGACGAGGACATGACCATGCTGGTCGTGACCCACGAAATCCAGTTCGCCCGCGAGGTTGCCGATGCGGTGCTGTTCCTGGATGGCGGCCGCATCGTCGAACAGGGCCCGGCGGCCGAGGTGCTGCGCAATCCGCGCCACGAACGCACGCAGGACTTCCTCCGCCGCGTAACCCATCCTGTTTGAGAGTCTGTCTGGCCCTCGCCGGGCGGGTGCTGCCGCACCCTTGGCCGCCGCCTCAATGGCGGGAGTCGTTTAGCCCCTCGCCGGGCGGGTGCTACCGCACCCTTGGCCGCCGCCTCAATGGCGGGAGTCGTTTAGCCCCTCGCCGGGCGGGTGCTACCGCACCCTTGGCCGCCGCCTCAATGGCGGCTTGGCGCTGCGCGCCGGGAGTCTGTCTGGCCCTCGCCGGGCGGGTGCTGCCGCACCCTTGGCCGCCGCCGCAATGGCGGCCTGGTCCCGCACCGGGGTGCGGGACGGGATTGTTGTCTGAGCATCGGGGGCATCCATGCCATCCTTCTCTCCTGCCGCTTCCGTCTGGGCTGCCACTGCGGCGCCGGGGCCTGATCTGCCTGCCTTTACCGGCGAGCGGCGGGCCGATGTCGCGATCGTGGGGGCCGGGTTCACCGGGCTGGTCGCGGCATTGACCCTTGCCCGGGGCGGGGCCTCGGTGATCGTGGTCGACATGGTCGAGCCGGGCTTCGGGGCCAGCGGCCGCAATGGCGGCCAAGTGATCCCCGGGCTCAAGGACGATCCCGACACGCTCGACCGGGTGTTCGGCGAGGCGACCACCGCCTTTGCCGGCGGCACCGCCGATCTGGTGTTTTCGCTGATCGACGAGCTTGGCATCGACTGCGACCCGGTGCGCGGCGGCTGGATCCAGGCCAGTGTGAAACATCTGCACCTGCCGCGGCTGGAAAGCCGGATGGCGCAGTGGCGCGCGCGCGGGGCCGCGGTCGAGATGCTCGATGCCGCGGGCATGGCGGCTGCGACCGGCGGGCGGGGCTTCGTCGGCGGCTGGATCGATCGCCGTGGCGGCAGCGTGCATCCGCTCGCCTATGCCCGTGGCCTGGCCCGGGCGGCGCTAGAGGCCGGGGCGGAGATTTTCCGCGACGCCGAGGCGGTCTCGATCACCAGAGGCACCGGCGGCTGGGTGCTGGGCTTCGCCGATGGCGGCCGGCTGACGGCGGGCCAGGTGGTGATCGCGACCAATGGCTATACCGGCCGGCTCTGGCCCGGGCTGAAGGCGACGGTGATCCCCGCCAACAGCATCCAGGTGGCGACGGCGCCGCTGCCCGAGGATCTGCGGGCCCGCATCCTGCCGGGGCGGCCGGTCGTTTCCGACAGCCGGCGGATCGCGAACTACTTCCGCATCGGCCCGGAAGGCCGGCTGATGATGGGCGGGCGCGGCGCTTTCCGCGAGCCGCGGGATGCCACCGACTATCGCCGGATCGAGGCGGCGCTCGCCGCCTTCTATCCCGAAGCCGCGCGCCTGCCCGTGGGTTTTCGCTGGGCCGGACGGGTGGCCATGACCCGCGATCACCTGCCGCATATCCACCAGCCGGCGGCGGGTGTGACCATGGCGCTCGGCTATAACGGCCGGGGTGTGGCGCTGGCGAGCGCCATGGGCCGGGCGATCGGCGCCCATCTGCTGGATGCCGCCAACCCGTTGCCGCTGGCGCTCTCGGCCATCAGGCCGATGCCGGTGCACGGCCTGCACCCGCTTTATGCCACCGCGATGATCGAGGCATACCGGGTGCGGGACATGCTGGAGCGCTGATCAGCCGCGCAGCTCGCGGGTCGAGCCGCCGAAGCGCAGCAGGTTGCCATGGGGATCGTGGATGTGGAATTCGGTCATCCCCCAGGGCTTGTCCTCGATGGCGGACAGGCCCGGCACCCCGCGGGCGCTGAATTCGGCATGCAGGTCCAGGATCTCGCCGCCGCGGATATAGCAGGAGGTGTGTTCCGGATAGCGGCGGTCGTCGGCCAGCCAGAAATGTATCTCCATCCGGTTGCGGTGGACGAGCAGATAGTCGCCATGGCGCTCGGCGGCGAAGCCCAGCTGGTCCTGGTAGAAAGCCTGGCTTTCGGCGATGTCGAGCGAGGCCAGGACGGGGATGCAGATCGCGGCGTCGGTCATCTTGCCTCCGCGGATGAGTGGGGGGACAGGATAGCCGGGTGCGGTCAGGCCGCGAAGGCCCGGATCCTGCCTGCCGCCGAACGGGTGACCTCCATGTCGATGCCATAGATCGCCCGCAGCTGCGCCGGGGTCATGATCCGCGCCGGCGTGTCGTCGGCGATCACCCGGCCGGACCGGAGTGCGATGATCCGGTCGGCATGGTCGGCGGCCATGTTGATGTCGTGCAGCACCAGCACCGCCGCGAAGCCACGCGTGCGGGCCAGATCGCGGATCAGCCCCAGCACCTCCGCCTGATGGGCGATGTCGAGCGCCGAGGTCGGCTCGTCGAGCAGCCAGCAGCTTGCATCCTGGGCGATCATCATCGCCACCCAGACCCGCTGACGCTCACCCCCCGACAGAGTATCGACCTGGCGATCGACGAAGCCCCCGATGCCGGTGAGGGCGATGGCTTCGTCCACCGCCCGGCGATCGGCGGCGGAGAAGCGGCCGAGGGTGCCGTGCCAGGGGAAGCGGCCGAGGGCGACCAGTTCGTGCACCAGCATGCCCGGTGCGGCCGGGGTCGCCTGCGGCAGCAGGGCGAGATGTCGGGCGAGGTCGCGGGCCGGCCAGCGGCCGATCGGCCTGCCCGCGAACTGCACCTGCCCGGTGGTCGGTGCCATCTGGCCCGACAGGATGTCGAGCAGGGTGGATTTGCCGGATCCGTTATGGCCGATCAGCGCGGTCAGCCCCTCGCATGCCAGATCGAGGGTGATATCGGCCAGGATCGGCCGGCCGCCGACGGTGAGGCCGACCCCGTCCAGGGTGAAGCCGCTGGTCCCGGCTGCCATCAGCCATCCCTCCGGGGCGTGGTGAGGTCGACCATCCCGGTCACCCGGCCATCCTTCATGCGGATGATCCGGTCGGCGGTGTCGAAATAGCGGTCGTCATGGGAGATCACGATCAGGGTCCGGCCCTCGGCCTTCAGCGCCGGCAGCAATTCGGTATGGAAGACATGGCGGAAGCCCGGATCCTGATCGGCGGTCCATTCGTCGAACACCACCACCGGGCGGCGGTCGACCCAGGCATGGATCAGCGCCAGCCGCTTGCGCTGGCCGGTGGAGAGATCGGTGGTCGAGAACCGGCCATTCGCGACATCGACTTTGGTCCCGAGGCGCAGGCGCTCGAGATGGGCGCTGAGCTCGTCATCGCCGATCCCGGCGCCGGGCATCACCTCGTCGAAGAGGTGATAATCGGTGAGGATGGCCGAGAACATCTGCCGATAGGCATCGCGCGTCGCATCGTCCACCGCCCGGCCGCCGACGATGATCCGGCCGGCATCCGGGCGATAGAGACCGAGCAGCAGCTTGATCAACGTGGTTTTGCCCGATCCGTTATCGCCCACGATCATGGTGATCCGGCCGGGTGCGAAGCCGAGATCGAGCGGCCCCAGCCGGAAACCGGGACCGTCCTCGGTGGCGGGGAAGGCGAAAGCGAGACCGTCGAGGCGGATTTCGGCCGGTTCCGCCGGCATCGCCGCCGATGCGGCGGCGGCGGGTTCTGCGGTCGCGAAGCGGCCCGACAGCTCGTCGATCCGGCGGAGCGCGATCTGCATGCGGGTGATCGCCGGCATCGAGGTCATGATCTGCTCCACCGGCCCGCGCAGGAACAGAAGCAGGATCAGGAAGCCCGAATAGACGGCGGGGTCTTCGGCGCTGAAGGCGGCCCAGGCCAGCAGCACCCCGATCACCGCGAAGACCAGCGCCGAGCCCAGCGCATTGGCGATGACGAAGATCGCGATCGCCCGGCCGTTGATGCGGCGGATGTCGGCGATGGTCGCCAGGATGTCGCCATGGATCTTCTCGCGCCGGGGCTTGTAGATCTTCAGCTCCTTGGCGCCGCCGGTGATGGTGGCATAGGCGGCATGCAGCCGGTCCTCGCCCTCGCGCGCTTCGTCGAACCCGCGCACCGCCCGGCGGCGGGCGCGGTACTGCAGCCAGCCGCCGGCGGCCAGCACCAGGATCACCGCGGCGGAGAGTGCCGGCGACAGCCAGATCAGATAGGCGAAGGCACCGATCACCGTGATCGCCGAAATCGCGAGCGGGGCCGCGACGAAGGCCACATCGCTGATCATGTCGACATCGTGGTTCAGCACCGGCAGGATCCGGTTGCGGCCCCAGCCTTCCAGCGCCGGCACCGGAGCATCGATGATCCGCCGGGCAAGCCGGGCGCGCAGATCCGCCACCACCGCCTGGCCGGCGGCGTTGGTTGCGAGATCGGATGCGGCACGGGCGGCGAAGGTGACGGCGGCCAGCACCAGAAAGCCGGTGACGAAGCCCGCCGGCAGCACGAAATCCCGCGCGATGGCGTCGTTCACCCGGTGGAGCAGCAGGATGGTCCCCGCCGCGGACAGGCCGCCCGCCAGCACGGCGAGGGCGAGGCGGCGCCAGTGGCTGGCGACGAGGCTGGCGAACAGGCTTGCGGAGGTCATGAGCGGGGCGTCCCGGCTTCGGGGCGGCGCCAATAGGGCACGCAGAGCTGACGGGCCCGCGGCAGGGCGGCGAGCCCGGGTTTGAGGGTCTGGAGCTGATCGAATTCGCCGGCGATCCAGACGAAATCATCGGCGCCGCCGAAACCGGGCAGCAGGGGCCCGAGGGCCGCGGCCAGCGGATGGCGGCCGGCATCGCGGCGGAAGATCCAGCTGACGGCAAGCCCCGGCGGGTGATCGAAGGGCAGCACGTCCTCGGGGCCCTCCACCTCGATCAGGGCGATGCCGGTGACATCGGGCCCGAGCCCTTCGGCGATGCGGGCGATGGCGGGCAGGGCGGTCTCGTCCCCCCCCAGCAGCAGGCGGCGGGCGGACGGCACGCCGTGGCCGCAGGGGCCCGACATGCCGCAGATGGCACCGGGCACCGCCCGGCGGGCGAAATCCGCGCCCGGGCCGGCGGCGTCGTGCAGCACGAAATCGACCTCCAGCCAGCCGGAGGCCGCATCGATCCGGCGGATGGTGTAATAGCGCATGGCGCCGCCCATGCCGCGGGCCACCCCCAGCGGCCGGCCGTCGGGGCCGAGCGTCGGGCGCGGCGGCGGGGCGCCGGCACCGGCCGGAAGCCAGAGCCGGACATGGAGATCGTCATCCGTCGCGAAGCGGGCGAGAGCCGGACCTTCCAGCCTGAGGCGGCGCAGATGCGGCCCGGGATCGGTGATCGCGGTTACCCGGAGCAGGCGGTAACCGTCATCGGGGGTGTCGGTCATGCACGGCGTCCGATCAGCAGCAGCAGCACCGGCCCGCCGATCAGGGCGGCGAGCAGGCCCGCGGGGATCTGGTAGGGGAAGATGGCCACCCGGCCGGCCCAGTCGGCGGCGAGCAGGGTGAGCCCGCCGAAGAGTGCGGCGCCGACCAGCTGTTCCGCCGGCCGGACCAGCCCGGCCAGACGGGCGAAATGCGGCCCCATGATGCCGACGAAGGCGAGCGGGCCGACCAGGATGGTGGCACTGGCGGAGAGCAGGGCGACCAGAAGCAGCAGCCCGGCATTCACCCGGGCGACGGACATGCCGAGCGTGCGGGCAAACCGGCCGCCCAGCGGCAGCAGGTGCAGCCAGCGCAGCATCAGGGGGGTGAGGGCCAGCGCCGCAAGGCCGAGGCCCAGCGCCAGCACGGCTTCGGTCAGCGAGGTGGCATAGGTCGAGCCCGACAGCCAGGCGAGCAACTGGCCGAGACGCGGATCCTGAAAGGTCTTGAGCACGGCGACGACCAGCCCGGTGATCGAGCCCATGGCGATGCCGGCCAGCAGCAGGCGCAGCCCCGAAAAGGCCTGACGCCGGGTGAGCGCCAGGATCGCCCCCAGCATCAGGACGGCGCCCGCGGCCCCGCCGGCGATCTGCAGCGGCCGGGTGGGGCTTGCCGCCAGGAACATCACCGCGATGATGCCGAGCATGGCGCCCGAGGAGATGCCGAGCACTTCCGGGGCGGCGAGCGGGTTGCCGGTCATGCGCTGGAGGATGGTGCCGGCAATGGCCAGCGACAGCCCGCCCGCGAAGGCGGCGAGCGCCCGCGGCAGGCGGTAGGCCAGGATCTCGTCCCAATGGCCGGCGACCGGCCCTGTGGCATCGCCGGTGGTCAGCAGTGCGCCGGCAAAGACGATCAGGGTCAGGCCGGCGATCAGGGCGACCAGACGCCAGGGGTGGGCGGCCCGGTGGACGGGCGCATGCCGGCGCAGCACCGGCGGCTCGGCCGCCGCCAGCCGGGGCAGCAGGATCAGCAGCAGCGGCGCACCCAGGATCGCGGTCATGGCACCGGTCGGGAAGGCGCGATAGGTGGTGGGCAGCAGCAGCACCAGCTGATCGGTGATCAGCAGCAGCAGGGCGCCGATCACCGGGGCCGCCACCAGCTGGGCGACCGGGCGCCGCGCCCCGGCCAGCCGGGCGATCGCCGGGGCGGCGAGCCCGATGAAGCTGATGATGCCGACCGCGGCCACGATCACCGCGGTCAGCGCGACGGCGGCCCCCATCGCCGCCAGCCGGAACCAGGCGACATTCAACCCCAGCCCGCGCGCGGCACGATCATCCAGCCCAAGCAGGGTGATCGGCCGGATCAGCAGCAGGGCCAGCAGGGCCAGCGGCAGCACCTGGGCGAGCAGGGTGTGTGTGGTCTGCCAGTCGCCCTGATCCAGATAGCCGGCGCCCCAGAGGAACAGCCCGATCAGCAGATCATGGTTGAACAGCGTGACCACGGCTGCGGCCATACCGCAGAACAGGCTGACGATCAGCCCGGCAAGCGTGACCGAAACGGGGGAAAGCCCGCGTGCGGCGGACAGCCCCAGCACCAGGCAGAAGGCGAGGGCGGCGCCGAGCAGGGCCACGCCCTCGCGCCCGATCGCAAAGGCCCAGGGCGCCTGAAGCGTGGCGAGGGTGAGTGCCAGCTGCGCCCCGGCGGAAATGCCGAGGGTGGCGGGCTCCGCCAGCGGGTTGCGCAGCACGTATTGCAGCATCGCCCCCGCCAGCGCCAGACCGCCGCCCGAGAGCAGCGCCACGCTGACCCGCGGCAGAAAGGCGTAGTGGGCCAGAACCTGCATGGTGTCGGCAGGGTCGGGGGCGAGCAGCGCATCGGGCCAGAGGGCGGGCGGCACCAGGGCGGCAAGATTGGTTCTGACCAGCAGCAGCGCCGCGACCGCAAAGCCGGCGATGGCGAGCGGAAGCAGGATCGGCGGCCGGCGGAAGGCGGCGGTCATGCGGCATGCTCCGCCTGCAGGGCATCGGTCAGCAGATGCAGGAAGCGCAGCGCCGCCGGGATGCCGCCATAGAACAGCACCTCGGGCAGCAGGGTGACGCGGCCGGCCCGGATGGCGGGCAGGCTGGACAGCACCGGCTGGCGCATGGCCAGCGCCGCGCGCACCAGGGGCACATGGCCGATATTGATCAGCCGCGCCTCGGGCCGGGCGGCCAACTGGTCGAGCGTGACGGTCAGATGGCCGAAGGCCGATCCCGTGCCCGTCCAGGCATTGGCGATGCCCAGCCGGTCCAGCACCGCCTGGAACAGGCCGTCGGCCGTGAAGACCAGGCAGCGGCGGCCATCGATCAGGCTGATCACATAGGCCGGCCGCCGGTCGATATCCGGCAGGCGGGCCGCGCCATCGAAGGCGGCTTGCGCCCGGGCCAGATAGTCGTTCACCTGCCGCTCCAACCCGACCGTGCGCCCCAGATCGTCGAGCGCCGCCATGCCGGTCGCGATCTGGTCGCGGCCGTCGAAGGCATGGGGCTGAAAGCGATGGACCGGCGCGATCCGGTTGAGCCGGGCCTCCAGCGGGGCCAGTTCGCCATCGGTCAGGATGGCATCCGGCCTGAGCCGCGCGATGCGTTCCAGATTGGGCTCGGCACGCAGGCCAAGCTCCTGCACCCCGGGCGCCAGCGCCGGTTCGACCACGATCTGGGCGTAGCGCGGCAGTTCCGGGGCGGCGACCGGCATCACGCCCAGCGCCGCCAGGCTGGCGGCACTCACCCAGTCCAGCGCCACGATGCGCGGCACCCCGGCCCCGGCAAAAGCCGGAACCGGGGCGGTCAGCGCGGTGGCGACGAGGCCGCCCAGCACGGTGCGGCGGCTTGGCGTGCGGGCCGTCATGCTCACCACCGGTAGGTGAGATTGCCCTTGATCGCCCGCCGCTTACCGGCGAGCACCGAGTTCGAATAGAAGCCGGGGGTGTAATATTCCTCGTCGGTCAGGTTGGTGCCACTCACCCCCAGCGACAGGCCGGCAAGACCGGGATGGACCTCCGACAGGTCGTAGCTCGCCGAGGCATCGAACAGGGTGTAGCCGTCGATCTCGGCCTGGGTGCCCGTCCCCGTATCCATCGCGGTCACCGAGCTGCCGACATAGCGCAGCCCCGCGCCGATGCGCAGCCCTGCCAGGGCGGCGGTCTGGAAGTCGTGGTTCACCCAGAGACCGGCAGTGTGATAGGGCACCGCCTGGGTGCGGGTGCCGACCTTGCTGATGTCCGATGCGTTCGGGTTGTCCTTGGTGACTTCGGAATCGGTATAGGCATAGCTGGCGACCAGGCTCCAGCCATCGCCAAGATCACCCTTGGCCTCCAGTTCGAGGCCGCGGGAGCGGACTTCGCCCTCTTGGACCGAATAGCCCGAATGCTGCTGATCGGTGGTGAGGACGTTCTGTTGCGTGAGCTGAAACACAGAGGCGGTGACCAGCAGGTTCATGCCCCGCGGCTGGTATTTGACGCCGGCCTCATACTGTTCGCCCGTGGTCGGTTCGAAAGGCCTTTTGTCGAAGTCACGGCCTGTCAGCGGCTCGAACGAGGTGGAGTAGGCGATATAGGGGGCGAAGCCGTTTTCGAAGAGATAGGCCGCGCCAACCCGGCCGGTGAAGGCGTGGCTGCTTGCCTTGTCGACCGTGTCCGCGGCACCTGCGTATTCGTATTCCGAGCCCTCCGCCCAGTCCTGCCGGCCGTTCAGGGTCAGAACCCAGTTGTCGATCCGGATCTGATCCTGGGCATAGATACCGATCTGCCGGATGATCGACTTGCTGTCGGTCCAGGGCGCGCCATAGACGGGGTCGAAATCATAGACGGGGTTCAGGATGTCGATATGGGCGTCGTTGGTCGAATTCGTCCGGGTCTCGCGGATGCGTGAATAGCCGTAATTCACCCCGAAAGTCAGATCATGGGCAAGCGGGCCGGTTTCGACGACGCCGTTGACATTGGCGTCGGCCACCAGCGTGTCCGAGGTCCGCGGCCGCTTCTGCACACCGACATTCACATAGTGGCCGTCGACCACCGCGATCGGCCACTCCCAGTTGAAGGCACTGACATAGTCAAGCTCTGCATGGGTGTAGCGGAGGTTGTTGCGGAAGGTCCAGGTGTCGTCGATCTCCTGCTCGAAGGCGTAGCCGACGCTGCTCGATTCGACGTCCCAGTCCGTGAGGCCGGGGATGCCCATGTAGAAGTCGCTCGGGATCTTGATGCCGTTGGAATAGACGCTGTTGTCGAGCGGCAGGCTCTGTTCCGATCCGCCCTGGGTCCAGTTCTGGTACTGGGCGAGCAAAGTGAGACGGGTGCCTTCGCGGCTGTCGAGGGTGACGGCGGGGGCGATATAGACCGAATCATCCCTGGAGTGATCGATCTGGGTGTCGGCATCGCGCTTGAGCGTGGTCAGCCGGTAGAGGATGTGGCGATCCTCGTCCAGCGGTCCGCCCAGATCGATTGCGACCTGCTTGCGGTCGAAGCTGCCGTAGTCGAGCCGGATTTCGCCGAAGGGATCCTCGGTCGGGCGCTTGGTGGTCATCGAGACCAGGCCGCCGGGGGCGGCATCGCCATAGAGCACCGACGAGGGGCCGCGCAGCACGGCGACGCTTTCCAGCCCATAAGGCTCGACGAAGGAGTCATAGGGGTTGTAGCCATTGCGCAGACCGTCGCGATAGAAGTCGCGCTGGCTCTGGGCCCGGAAGCCGCGCAGATACATGAGCGGCATGCCCTGCCCGCCGGGATAGTCGATGGCGCGGATGCCGGGGGCATAGGCGATGGCATCGTTCAGGTCGGTGACGCCGCGATCGTCCATCTCCTGGCGGGTCACGATGCTGAGCGATTGCGGCACCTCGATCACCGGCGTGTCGGTCTTGGTCGCGAGCGAGCCGTTGCGGGCGACATAGCCGGTGGTGGCGGTGGCCGGATCATTGCGGCCACCCCGCCGCCCCGCCTCCACCATCAGCGGGTCGAGCACCGTTTCGCCGGCAGCGGCGCCGGCCCCGGCGAAGAGGGCGGCGGAGCCGGGGGCGCTGATCCGCACCGAAATTCCGCTACCCGAAACCAGGCGGCGCAGGGCCTCTTCGGCCGTCATGCTGCCCGAAACCGCAGCCGAGGTCTTGCCCGCCACCAGGGCCGAGGAATAGCTGATCTGCCAGCCCGAGGCGCCGATGAAGGCGTCGATCGCGGCGGCGAGCGGCTGGGCGGGGATTGCGAACGCCCGGGTCTCGGCCGCCGTCGCCGGTGCGGTCTGCTGCGCGCCGGCGCCGGCCGGCACCAGGACTGCACAACCGAGCATGCTGGTGGTCAGCAGCAGCCGGGTGAGACCGGCGACCCCGCGCCGTCGTGATGCCACAGGCGATGCCGCCATCCGGTGTGCCATGCCCAACCCTTTCTTCGTCTCTGGTCAGCGGCCCGGCGTTTCGTGTTGCGGGCCTTCTGACCGGTTGGACGCGGCAGGGATCGGGATTCGGCAAAAAAAATGGAGATTTCACTCCAGGACGAGAATCCCGCCGGGCAGTGTGCGCAGCGAGAGACCGGCGGCATCGGCCAATCCGGCAAAGCCGGCGCCGACATCGTCGAGCCGGTAGCTGCCCGAAACGGCGAGACCCGCGGCCTTGCGGTCGGCCAGGATCACATAGCCCGGGTGATAGCGGGCCAGGCTGTCGACCACCTCTCCGAGCGGGCGGTCGTGGAAGACCAGCCGGCCCTCGCGCCAGGCAAGGGCGCGGCTTGTATCGACCGGGCGGGCGGGATCGAGGCCGGCCGCCGAGGCGATGACCTGCTGGCCCGGCACCATCACCACCGGCCGGCCCAGCCCGTCGCGCCGGGCGACCTCCACCCGGCCACGCTCCAGCACGATCTCGTCCCGGTCGTCGCGGGCCTCGACCGCGAAGGCGGTGCCGAGCACGGTGACGGTGGTGAAGCCGCCGGTCACCCTGAACGGATGATCCGGGTCGTGGCGGACATCGAACCAGGCTTCACCCTTGAGCAGGGTGACCAGGCGCCGGCCGCCGTCGAAATCCACCGTCACGGCAGAGGCCGTGTCGAGCATCATGGTCGAGCCGTCGGGCAGGGTGATGGTGGCGCGCGCCCCCGTCGCCGTGCGGTGATCGGCCTCCAGCCTTATCATCAGCGCCGGCCCCTGCCAGAGGGCGAGGGCGGCGAAGCCGGCGGCCATGGCAAGGCCGGCCATCCGGCGCAGCATCGGCCGGCGGCGTGGTGCGGCGGCGGTTGCGGCGGCCGGCAGCTCCTTCACGGCGGCTGCGAAACTCTCGGCACCCCAGGCGGCCGTGACCCGCCGGAATTCGGCCGCATGGCGCGGATCCCGGCCCTGCCAGCGGGCGAATTCCGCCCGCGTCGCGGCATCGGCGGTGCCGTCGCGCAGGGTCAGGAACCAGTCGAGCGCCTGATCGGCCGCCGGGTCGTCATGGGGCTCCGGACCGGTCGCGTCCGGGGAAGGGGGGTCTCGTCTCACGCGGGGGTTCCAGTCTGCCGTCTTTCGCCGTCCCTTTTGATGAGACGTTCGAGCGGCCCAATTCTGGAAAAAAGATCGTCGGCGGTCAGCTTCATTTTCGCTCCAGCCGTGCGAGGGCATCGCGGCAATGGCCCAGGGCGAGTTTCAGATCGTTGAACACCGTGCGTTCCGAGATGTCGAGATGGCGGGCGATGCGGGTATTGCTCCAGCCCTCGATCCGCGCCAGCACCACCACCTTCTGCGCGCGCTCGGGCAGTCGGGAGAGGGCGGCGCGGACATGGTCCAGCTCTTCCCGTGCCGCCAGGCGGTCATCCACGGCCGGCTGATCGGCGGCGATGTCGCGGATGTCGTGGTCCGGCGTCTCGGGCCGTTCCACCGCGGCCCGGGTCTGCCGCCGACGCAGATGATCCAGCGCCAGATTGCGGGCAGTGCGATGCAGATAGGCCTCCATCTGCTCCACCGTCCCGGTCCGGGCGGCATGGGCGGCGCGGATATAGGTCTCCTGGGCGAGGTCTTCCGCGATCTGCGGATCCCAGACGATGCGCCGCACCCGTCGGATCAGCCTTTGCCGGCTGTGCAGAAAGATCTCGGTGAGGGTGGTCGTCATCCGCAGTGGCTTACCCGTGCGCGCATCCTCGGGGCCGCATGCGGCCCGGCGGGGTGGTGAACGGGCGACGCCGCCCGGCCGGGCCAGCATAGCCGGCCGCGGACGGGCTGTCATAGTTCAATTGCGAAGGCGTCGCATTCGCAGATGAAGCTTTGGCGATGGGGTGTGGTCGGCCGGTGACAGCTGCGGTCAGACGGTCACGCCGGCCCCCCGGAGTTCCGGACGAAGCCGCCCCGCCAGCCACAGCCCGTACATCCGCCAGTCGCTGGCGAGCGACCAGAGCGGATAGCTGAAGGTGGCGGGGCGGTTCTTCTCGATGAAGAAATGCCCGATCCAGGCAAAGCCGTAGCCCGCGACGAGCGCGCCGGCCAGCCACCACCAGGATCCGGTGATGATCAGGGCCAGAAGGCAGAGCAGGGCCGCCGTGCTGCCGGCATAATGCAGCGCCCGGCAGCGCGGATCGGCATGCTCTCGCAGGTAATAGGGCCAGAACTCGGCATAGCGCCGCGGCCGATCGGTGGGGGGCATGGGCTGCGGAACCTCCCTCTCGCGACGCGCCGGGCGGCTTCTCGACGAGGCCCTGACGCGCGGGTCGTGGGGCGCATTCTACCATGAGGCGCCGGGGTTGCCGAGGGGGCGTGCGGAATTTCCGCAGCCGCCCCTTGACCTTCATGCGGAAATTCCGCACTTATTCCACATGCACACGGTCATCGAGACGCCCGGATATCTGGCATCAGCCAGGGATGAGAACGTCAGCGAGGAAGAACGCGCTGAGATCGTGTCCTTTCTTGCGGCGAATCCCGATGCTGGCGACATCATGGCAGGTACCGGTGGTGCCCGAAAGGTCCGTTTTGCAGGTCGAGGCAAAGGAAAGAGTGGTGGCTATCGGGTCATCACCTTCTACGCCGATGAAGACATACCCGTATTCCTGCTCGATATTTACAGCAAAGATACACAGGCAAATCTTTCCAAAGCGGAGCGTAATGAGCTTCGACGTATCCTGACAGCTCTTCCGAAAATGTGGCGGGACAGCGTCAGACGGCAGGTTGCAAAAATGAGGAGCGGAAAATGAGCAAGGCTGGATCGCGAATTCTCCAGAGCGCGCGGGAAGCTCTTGCCTATGCGAGTGGAGATGTTGATACGGCAGATTATGGCGTGCACATTCCGCCAAAAGTCGATGTTCGTGCCATTCGTCGGAAGACCGGCTTGTCCCAGAAGGCCTTTGCCGCCCGCTATGGATTTTCTTTTGGCCGGGTGCGGGATTGGGAGCAAGGGAGATCCAATATCGATGCCCCTTCTCGCATTCTGCTGACCATCATCGATCGGGAACCGGAAGCGGTCGAACGTGCGTTGTCCGCGACCTGACCTGGTCGTCGCCTGTCAGGTCGTTGTCTGCGGCCCTGCGCGAAAGGCTGGAACCCGCCTGCCGTGGCGTGCCATCCTGTGCGCCGCGTGATCCGCTGCCCGGGGTGTGGGGTGGCAGGGTCCGGCAGGTTTTGCACATGTCGAGCCATTTTGCGAACCGAGAGGTCGGCGCCCGGGCGCCGGCCCCCGAGGGATCATAACGTGCGCCCGGCGGTGGTCCGCGCTCCCCGGCGGGCCGTCCGGCACCGGCAGGCACGACCGGAGGACGTCCAGGAATGCAGATGAACGATCAGGCGGATGAGGAGATGATCGCCGGCGCGGATATCGGCTTCGAAGCGATCGAAGGCGGCCGCGGTGTGGTGGTGGCGGCCGAGACCGATGCCCGCGGCCGGATGAGCGCTGCGGCGATCGCCGACCGCTTCGCCGACGGCGTGGTGGTGGCCCTGTCGGCGGCGGGCTTCGGCCGCCATGCGATGGCGGAGCAGGGGCTGTCGCTCAAGGTGCTGGCCTCGGCCGTCGAGGTGGAGCGGGCCCCGGCGATCGGCGAGGCCTGGCGCGTCGGGCTGACCCCGGTGCCGGTCGAAGAGGGCATCGGCTTCGCGGCCGAGCTTTCCGATCCGCTGATGGGCGATGTCTTCGCCCGCGGCATCGTCGAGGTGGTGCCCGAGGATGCGAGCGGCGTGCATGCCGCCTTCCCCGACGACATCGCCGACCGGCTGGCCGAGGCGGCGATCGAAAGTGCCGGCCCGGCCGATGCGCTGCCGGCCGGCGCCGGCGTGGTCGGCAACCGCCATTGCGACATCATGGGCCACATGAACGTGCAGTTCTACGGCGCCGCCTTCGATCAGGCGTGCCGGCTGCTGGGTGTCGGGCTCGGCCTGGCCGAGGGGGTGGTGCTGAAGCCGGTGCGCTCGGTCATCCGCTTCAAGGCCGAACAGCGCCTGGGCGACGCCTTCCAGGTGACCTCGCGCCCGACCATGGTGGCCCCCGACGCGATCGCGGTGACCCACGAGCTGCACAATCTGGAGACCGGCACGCTCTCGGCCTCGGTCGATTATGTGCTCCAGCCGATCCTGGCCGAGGACGCCGCGCTCCGCCCCTTCGACGATGCGACGATCGAGACCGCCTCGATGCTGGGCGCCGAGATCGTGGGCGGCATCGATATCGGCCCCGGTCCCACCGAGGGCCAGGGCATCAGTTTCGAGACCTATCGCGGCTCGGTCGACCCCTGGCATTGCGACGAGCACGGGCTGGTGGGCGAACAGTCGCTGATCGACCGGGTTTCGTGCGCGGCCGGCCAGCTGCTCGACAAGGTGGGGTTGAGCGGCGAGCGGATCCGCCGCGACCGGATCGGCACGGCGGCGGTGGAATACCGCATCCGCTATGAGGGCCCGGCCCGCAATGGCGATGCGCTCACCCTGCGCAGCCAGATCGCCGGCGTGCGCGACAAGGTGCTGGTGCTCCGTCACCGGCTGAGCCGCCCGGGCGAAGAGGCGACGCCGCTGCTCGAAATCGACGTGATCGCGGTGATGCTGGACCTGGAACGCCGCCGCGCGACCCGGGTGCCCGACGATGTGGCGGCCCAGGCACGCGAACTGCTGATCGAGGATGACGCCGCCGTCTGACGGCACGGTCTCTGCGATGCGAAACCGGCCCCGGCAGCGCTGCCGGGGCCGGTTCCGTTTGCGGCATCAGTCTTCGATGATGATCCGCGGCGGCTCTCGCCGCACCCGGCCCAGGCTTTCGACCACGCCGGCGGCGATGGCGTGATAGGGGGCGGCGGCCTCGCTCTCGGGGGCGACGGCGACCACCGGCCGGCCTTCGTCGGACATGATCCGGACGTCGAGATCCAGCGGCACGGCGCCGAGGAAAGGCAGGCCCAGCTTCAGCGCCTCGTCGCGCGCGCCGCCATGGCCGAAGATGTCGGAGCGCCCGCCGCAATGCGGGCAGGTGAACCAGCTCATATTCTCGACCAGGCCCAGGATCGGCACCTCGACCTTGCGGAACATGGCGAGGCCCTTGCGCGCATCCAGCAGGGCGATGTCCTGAGGCGTGGAGACGATCACCGCCCCCGCCAGCGGCACGCGCTGGGCGATCGAGAGCTGGACGTCGCCGGTGCCGGGCGGCATGTCGAGCACCAGCACGTCGAGCGGCGCCCAGTCGGTTTCGCGCAGGAACTGGTCGAGCGCACCCTGAACCATCGGGCCGCGCCAGATCAGCGGCGTGTCTTCCTCGACCATCAGCCCGATCGACATGGCCTTCAGGCCCCAGCCGATCTTGGGCGTGATCCGCTTGCCGTCGGGGCTGTCGGGCCGGCCCTGAAGCCCCAGCATGCGCGGGATGGAGGGGCCGTAGACGTCGGCATCCAGAATGCCGGTCTTCAGCCCCCGGGCCTGGAGCGCCAGCGCCAGATTGACCGCCAGCGTCGACTTGCCGACGCCGCCCTTGCCCGAGGCGACGGCGATGATCGCGGTCACCCCCGGCACGACCGGTGCCGAGGGGCGCTGGCCGGCGGCGGGCCCAGTGGCGGACCCGCTGGCGGGCCCGGCGGGCGCGTGGCTGTGACCATGGCCATGACCGTGACCGTGACCGGCGCCGCCGCGCGGCGCCTGGCCCGGGCCGCGCCCGGGCGTGCGTTCGGCGGTGAGCACCGCGGCGACGCGGGTGACGCCGGCGACGCCGGCCGCGGCCTGTTCGATCTCGCGGCGGAGCGGTTCGGTGGCGGCGGCACGGTCGGGGGTGGTCTCGACCATGATGCGTGCGATGCCGGCCTCGTCGACGGTCAGACCCGAGATCCGGCCCGAGGCGACCACGTCGCGGCCGCGCTCCGGATCCCGTATCCCGGCGAGCCTCGACAGAATCTGGTCCCTGACGGTCCGTGACATGGTTGAAAACTCCGAGTTCATTGCGATATAGCCCGGGGATCGGGCAGTTGGACGGCCGGCGGTTCGGAGATCCGCCGGGTCGCGGCGGCCGACGGGAAACCGGCGGCACCGGCGATATAAGCGCAACTCCGCCTCCGGCGCCATATGGTGCCGGCAGGCCGCGTCGGAAACGGCGCGGGTGGCGCAATGTCGAGCTTCGCCCCATTTACTTCCGGACATGCGGCAGTGGTATCGCATGGCCGGGCACGCCGGCGGCGGCGCGCGACCGATGGTCGCAGGCCCGTCCGTCGCGCGACGGGTTCGACCACGACAAGAAGCGGAGATCAGTCAAGCATGCCGTGGAACACGCCGGGCGGTGGACAGGGTGGCGGGCCTCAGGGCCCCTGGGGGCGGGGCCCCAACGGACCGCAGCCGCCGGACCTGGATGAGCTGCTGCGCAGAAGCCAGGAGAAGATGCGCCGGGTGCTGCCCGGCGGCGGCGGTGGCAGCGGCGGCGGCCGGCTGATCGCGCTGGTTGCGGCCGTGGGTGTCGCGATCTGGCTCGGCACCGGTTTCTATCGCGTGCAGCCCGACGAACAGGGCGTGGAGCTGGTTTTCGGCCGGTGGGTGAACACCACCACGCCGGGCCTGCACTACAACTGGCCGGCGCCGATCGGCGAGGTCTACAAGCCTGCCGTCACCCGCGTGAACCGGGTGGAGATCGGCTATCGCTCCGGCACCGATTTCGGCCGCGCCGCGGGCGTGCGCGAGGTCAATGCCGAGAGCCTGATGCTTACCGGCGACGAGAACATCATCGATATCGACGTGACGGTGTTCTGGCGGATCAAGGACGCCGGCGCCTATCTGTTCGAGATCCAGCGCCCCGACACCACCATCAAGTCGGTGGCCGAAAGCGCGATGCGCGAGGTGGTCGGCCAGACGCCGCTGCAGTTCGTGCTGACCGAGGGTCGCGCCCGGATCGAGCAGCAGACCCGCGAACTGATCCAGGCGACGCTCGACACCTACAAGTCGGGCGTGGAGGTCACCCAGGTCCAGCTGCAGAAGGTCGACCCGCCGCAGCAGGTCATCGATGCCTTCCGCGACGTTCAGGCGGCCCGCGCCGACCAGGAGCGCCTGCAGAACGAGGCCGAGGCCTATCGCAACAGCATCCTGCCCCGCGCCCGCGGCGAGGCCGAGCGCCTGATCCAGGAAGCCCAGGCCTATCGCGAACAGGTCGTGGCCGATGCCCAGGGTTCGGCGGAGCGCTTCACCTCGATCCTGACCGCCTACAACGAAGCCAAGGACATCACCGCCCGGCGTCTCTATCTGGAGACGATGGAAGAGGTGATGGCCGGGATGAGCAAGGTCGTGATCGAGCCGGGCGTTGCCGGGGGGCAGGGCGGCGGCCAGTCGGTCGTGCCCTATCTGCCGCTCGACCGCCTGATCCGCGAGCCCGCCCCGCGCACCGGTGACGGTGCCGACATGTCGTCGTCGTCCGGTGCCGCCTCGGCGGCGCAGGGCAACGCCACCACCACGCCGCGCTGACCGGGAGGAGGCTGAACCATGAGGAAGGGTCTTCTCACCGTCGGTGCGATCGTCGCCGCCGCCGCCGCCCTGGTCGGCATCTCGTCGACCTATGTCGTCCACCAGACCGAACAGGCGCTGGTGCTGCAGTTCGGTGAACCGCGCAAGGTGGTTCAGGAACCGGGGCTGCACTTCAAGCTGCCCTTCGTCCAGAACGTGGTCTATTACGACAACCGCGTGCTGGATTTCGACGCCGACGTCCAGGAGGTGATCGCCTCCGACCAGAAGCGTCTGGTGGTGGACAGCTTCGCCCGTTTCCGCATCACCGATCCGCTGCGCTTCTATCAGGCGGTCGGATCGGAAGCCGTGGTCCGGGCGCGGCTGGACAGCATCGTGAACGCCAGCCTGCGTAACGTGCTGGGCTCGGTGCCGCTCGGCACCGTGCTGACCAGTCAGCGCGCCCAGCTGATGAGCCAGACGGCCACCATCGTGAACAACGAGGCCAAGAGCTTCGGCATCGAGGTTCTGGACGTGCGCATGCGCCGCGTGGATCTGCCCGAGGCCAACAGCCAGGCGATCTTCAACCGCATGCGGACGGAACGCGAGCGCGAGGCGACGGAACTCCGCGCCCAGGGCGCCGAGCTTGCCCAGCGCATCCGCTCGCGCGCCGATCGCGAGCGCACGGTGCTGCTGGCGGAAGCCCGCCGCGAATCGCAGATCGCCCGCGGTGAAGGCGATGCCCAGGCCAGCCGGATCTTCGCCGAAAGCTTCGGCAAGGATGCGCAGTTCTTCGACTTCTACCGCAGCCTTCAGGCCTATCGCACGGCGCTCGGCAATTCCGACACCACCATGGTGCTGACGCCCGAAGGCGACTTCTTCCGCTATTTCGGTGCCGACGGCCAGCTCCGCCTGCCGGGCCAGACGCCCGCTGCCGGCAACTGACCCTGCGCGTACCGCACGCGAAGACGAACTAAAGACGAACCAACGGCCGTCCCGGGCAACCGGGGCGGCCGTTGGTCGTTGAGCATGAGGTCTAGGAGGGGGCAGCCGGTCCGGTGCGGGGCTTGCATGCGTCCGATCTGCGCGCCACCTTTATCTCTCAAGACAGAAGGCGGATGAGGGCAGAAGGCGGATGAGGTCAGGATGAGCCGTGTTGCCATCAAGGTGTTGACGACCGTGACCGCTCCCTACGGAGGGTCGCTGTCCGCGCATGATCTGGCCGGCCGGATCGCCGATCCCGGCAGTGCCGAGCGCTGTGACCCACTGGTTTTCGCCTTCTTCTCCGAAGTCAGCCCCGGGTTGCAGCAGGCTTTCATCGACGAGATGCATGTCGATCCGACGGCCGCACGGCAGGTTGCTGCGCGGTTTTCCGAACTGGCGGGGTATAGCCTGCCGTTTGTCAGCGAGTGCCGTTTGGCAGCCTGATCCGACAGACAGTCACATCGCCGGCCGGACCGTCACACCACCGGGTTGGGCATCTCGCGATGCACCGCCTCGATCGCCTGGAGCAGGTCGGGGCTGAGGTCGAGCTCGGCGGCGGCGAGGATCGGGGCCAGCTGGTCGGGGCGGGAGACGCCGGGCAGGGCGGAGGCGATGCCCGGCCGGCCGATGGTCCAGGCGACGGCCATGGTCGCCGGGTGCAGGCCGTGTTCGCGGGCGAGGGCGACATAGCGATCGGCGGCGGTGATGGCGCGGGCATGGCCGTAGCGGGCCTGGAAGCGCGGCGGGAAGGCGTTCAGCCGGGCCTCGGGGCCGGCACCGCCGGTGGCGCCGTACTTGCCGGTCAGCACGCCCATGGCGATGGGCGAGAAGGCGAGCATGCCGATGCCCTCGTTCACGCAGACTTCCGACATGCCGTCGTCATAGACCCGCTTCAGCAGGTGATAGACGTTCTGCAGCGACACGATCCGGGCGGTGCCGAGCGCTTCGGCCCGGGCCGCCAGACGGGTGAGGCCCCAGGGCGTCTCGTTGCTGACGCCCGGATAGCGGACCTTGCCGGCCCGCACCAGCCGGTCGAGCGCTTCGAGCTGCTCGTCCATCGGCGTCACGCGGTCGGGCCAATGGGTCTGGTAGAGATCGATCACGTCGGTGCCGAGCCGTTTCAGGCTCTCCTCCACCGCGCGTTCGATATGGAAGCGGTCGAGCGCGCCCAGCCCGCCGCGGATATGGCCGACGATGCCGCGGCCCGGCCCGTCGCCCGGGCCCGACACCTTGGTCGCCACGATCACCCGGTCGCGCGGCACCGTCTTCAGGAAGGCGCCGAGGATGCGCTCGCTGGCGCCCTGGGTCTCGGGCGTCTGGGGCACGGCATACATCTCGGCGGTGTCGAACAGGGTCACGCCGGCCTCGAAGGCCTCGGCCATGATCCGCACCGATGTCCGCTCGTCGAGCTGCGAGCCGAAGGTCATGGTGCCGAGCGAGATTTCCGAAACCAGAAGGCCGCTCCGGCCGAGGCGCCGATATCGCATGAAATGCTCCGTCACGGATGGGCATGGACCGCGCCCGTTGCCGGGCGGGCGCAAGCTTGCTACAGGTGATAGGGACTGTCCACCATGCCTCCGCCGACCGGTTCCGCCGACGACGCTGCCGCATCCGTGGTCCACTCCGCCCCGCAGACCACCGTCTCGAGGAGCCCGGCATGAACGACCTGCTGACCGCCATCGGCCTCGTGCTGGTGTTCGAGGGTGCCGTCTACGCATTGTTTCCGCGCGGAATGAAGCGGATGATCGTGGCGGTGCTGGCCGAACCGGAGGACCGCCTCCGGGTGGGCGGCGCGGTGATCGCGGCCATCGGCGTCGGCCTTGTATGGTGGCTGCGCGGATAGCGCCTGCGTGCATCCGCGCTTGATCCACCCCGGCCCCCCGCCTACATCGGATCTTCGTAGCCTGCCGGCAACGTATCAGGGAGACAATCACGTGCCAGCTTCCCTTCCGCACCGGATCTTCTCGGGTCTGGCGGCGCTCACCATCGCCACCTGTGTGGCGCTCGGTGCCGGTCCGGCGGATGCGCGCCCGGCGCCCGAAAGCTTCGCCGATCTGGTAGAGAAGCTGACCCCGGCGGTGGTCAACATCTCGACCACACAGAATGTCGAGGTGCAGGGCCCGCAGATCCCGATCCCCCAGTTTCCCCCGGGATCGCCCTTCGAAGACCTGTTCCGCGACTTCTTCGGCGACCGCAGCGGCCCGGGTGGCGGCACGCGCAAGGTGACGGCGCTGGGCTCCGGCTTCGTGATCGACGCGGGCGGCCTGGTCGTGACCAACAATCACGTCATCAAGGATGCCGACGAGATTTCGGTGATCCTGACCGACAATACCGAGCTGCCGGCCGAAGTGGTCGGTACCGACCCCAAGACCGATCTGGCCGTGCTCCGGGTCAAGTCGCCGAAGCCGCTGCCGGCGGTCGCCTGGGGCGACAGCGCGAAATCGCGGGTGGGTGACTGGGTGATCGCCGTCGGCAACCCCTTCGGCCTGGGTGGTTCGGTCACCGCCGGCATCATCTCGGCCAGGGCCCGCGACATCAATGTCGGCCCCTTCGACGACTTCCTGCAGACCGATGCCGCCATCAACCGCGGCAATTCGGGCGGCCCGATGTTCAACATGGCGGGCGAGGTCATCGGCATCAACACCGCGATCTTTTCGCCCACCGGCGGCTCGGTCGGCATCGGCTTCGCCGTGCCGTCGGAACTGGCCCGCCCGGTGATCGAGCAGCTGGTTGAATACGGCCGTACCCGCCGCGGCTGGCTGGGCGTGCAGATCCAGCCGGTCACGCCCGACATCGCCGAAAGCCTGTCGCTGGACAAGGCCCATGGCGCGCTGGTCGCCCGCGTGATGCCCGACAGCCCCGCCGCCAAGGCCGGGATCGAGGTCGGCGATGTGGTGCTGCGCTTCGACGGCAAGGACGTGACCGAGATGCGCGAGCTGCCCCGCATCGTGGCCGAGACCGAGATCAACCGCTCGGTGCCGGTCGAGGTGTGGCGCAATGGCCGCAAGATCGAGGTGAAGGTCACCGTGGGTGAGCTGGACGAGAGCGATCTCGCCCAGGCGACCGAAGAGCCCGGCCAGGAGCAGGCGCCCCAGGGCACCGGCACCAAGGTGGCGGCGCTTGGCCTGACCGTCGCCCAGGCGGATGGCGCGGTGCGCGACCGCTTCGGCCTGGGGGCCGATGTCGAGGGCGTGGTGATCACCGAGATCGACGCCAACGGCCCGGCCGACGATAAGCCGATCCGTGTCGGCGACGTGATCGTCGATATCGGCCAGCGCAAGGTGGAGAAGGTCGCCGACATCGAGGCGGCGATCAAGGAAGCCCGCGATGCCGGCCGCAAGTCGGTGCTGCTGCTGGTCCGCACCGGCGACGACAGCCGCTTCGTCGCGATCCGCCTGAAGGATTGACGACGGCGGGCCCTGCAGCCTGAAATGAACAAGGCCCCGCCCGGAGCGATCCGGGCGGGGCTTTGCTTTTGAACGCCGGCGATGCTCAGTCCGCGATCAGGAACTCGTCGCGGGCATAGCCCTGCAGGTAGAGCAGGGCGGTCAGGTCGCCGTGATTGATCCGCACCGGTGCTGCGGCCGCCACCCGCGGCTTGGCGTGATAGGCGACGCCGAGGCCCGCCTGCACGATCATCGGCAGGTCGTTGGCACCGTCGCCGACCGCCAGCGCGCCGCCGAGCCCGCCGGCCCAGAGCCCGGCATAGTGATCCAGCGCCTCGACCTTGGCATCGGCGCCCAGGATCGGCGGGATCACCCGACCGGTCAGCCGCCCGTCCTCGATTTCAAGGATATTGGCGCGATGGTCGTCGAAGCCGCAAAGCGCTGCGACCCGGGCGGTGAAATAGGTGAACCCGCCCGAGACCAGCACCGCGCGGGCGCCCTGGCTGCGCATGGTGGCGACCAGGGTGCGGGCACCTGGCATCAGCCGCACCCGCTCGCCGAAGGCGCGGGCCAGCACGCCGTCGGCAAGCCCGGTCAGGGTCGAGACCCGGGCGGTCAGCGCCTCGGCGAAATCCAGCTCGCCGCGCATCGCCCGCTCGGTCACCGCCGAGACCTCGGCCTTCACCCCGGCGAAATCGGCCAGTTCGTCGATGCATTCGCAGGTGATCATGGTGCTGTCCATGTCGGAGACCAGCAGCCGGCGGCGGCGCGCAGGCCCGTCTGGCTGTGCCGCCGCATCCACCGGCAGCCCGGCGCCGGCAAGGGCGGCCTCTGCGGCATCGCGCACGGCGGCGGCCTCTCCCTCGGCCGCAATGTCGACGGCCACGCCGTCATGCAGCGCCGTGACCGTGCCCGTGGCATGGCCCGCGGCTTCGACCGCCCGGCGCACCAGATCGATCGTGCCCTGGTCGAGCACGGTTTCGCCGCTGCCGGCCTTGACGGGATCGCCGATCAGCGTCAACACGGTTCCCATGGGATCGTCCCTTCATCCAAACACCGGGCGCATTAAAGGCGCCGGACCGCGCGGGAGCAAGCATGCAGCGGAGCAATCCGGCACCGGCCGGCGCCGGCCCCCTGATCGTGGTGATGGGGCCCACCGCATCCGGCAAGTCCCAGCTGGCGCTCGACCTCGCCCGGGCACGCGACGGCGTGGTGATCAATGCCGATGCGATGCAGGTCTATGTCGATCTGCGGATCGTGACCGCGCGGCCCTCTGCGGCCGACGAGGCCGCCGCCCCCCACCGGCTTTATGGCGTGCGGCCGGCCGAGGCGGTGTGGTCGGCTGCCGACTGGGCGGCGGCGGCCCGTGCCGAAGTCGTGGCCGCGCATCAGGCCGGGCGGCTGCCGCTGATCACCGGCGGGACCGGCCTTTACATTCGCGCGCTGGTGGAGGGGCTGTCGGATCTGCCCGCGATCCCGCAGGATCTGCGCGACGAGGTCCGCGCGCTGGGCCTGGCCGGCGGCGTGCCGGCACTGAAGGCGGCGCTGGCACCGCTCGACCCCAAGGCGGCGCAGCAGCTGGCAGACCCGCAGCGCCTGGCCCGGGCGTTGGAGGTGGTGCGTGCCACCGGCCGCAGCCTGGCGGACTGGCAGCGGGCCCATCCGCCCGCGGGCGGCCATGCGGGGCCGGTCTTCACCATCGCGCTGATGCCGGATGCCGGAACCCGCGACCGGGCGATCGCCGGCCGCTTCGCAAAGATGCTGGAGATGGGGGCGGCCGACGAAGTCGCAGCCTTCCTGGCGCGCGGGCTGGATCCGCAGGCCGTGCCGCTGATGAAGGCGGTGGGCGTGCCCGAGATCAGCGCCTGGCTGGCGGGAGAGATTTCACGGGACGAGATGCTGGAGCGGGGCCGCATCGCCACCCGCCAATACGCCAAGCGTCAGATGACCTGGATACGAAATCAGGCGCTCGTCAACCTGGGCGCGCATGAGCAATATTCGGAATGTTTGGCATCAAGAATCTTTTTGGAAATTGATCGCTTCCTGTTGACCCTGGGTCATTGAGCCGCTAGGTTCCACAGGCTCGGATCAGAGACCGGTCGAGATCCGCCTGCCCGTATGCCATGGGCAGGGCGGGACCGGGCCCCGCATCGAGGTGAGGGGCGGAACCCGCCGACGGAGATGTCCGCCGGCGGTTCTTTTTCGGCGAAGGCCGGCGGATGTCCCGCCGGTGATCCGGGCGAGGGCGGGCCCTGCGCTGCGCATGCCCCCCGAACCAGATGTTACGCGGAGCGACCGAACGATGCAGTTCACCGGTGCGGAAATCCTGATCAAAGCCCTGGCCGACCAGGGTGTGGAGGTCATTTTCGGCTATCCCGGTGGCGCGGTACTTCCGATCTATGACGCGCTCTACAAGCAGAACAGCGTGCGTCATTACCTGGTCCGCCACGAACAGGCGGCGGTCCATGCGGCGGAGGGGTATGCGCGCTCGACCGGCAAGGTCGGCGTGGTACTCGTGACCTCGGGCCCGGGGGCGACCAATGCGGTCACCGGCCTGACGGATGCGCTGATGGACAGCATCCCGATCGTCTGCCTGACCGGCCAGGTGCCGACCCACATGATCGGCAACGACGCCTTCCAGGAGGCGGATACCGTCGGCATCACCCGGCCCTGCACCAAGCACAATTATCTGATCCGCGACGTCAACGTGCTGGCGGCGAAGGTCCACGAGGCCTTCCATGTCGCGCGCTCGGGCCGCCCCGGCCCGGTCGTGATCGACCTGCCCAAGGACGTGCTGAACACGCTGGCCGCCTATACCGCCCCCGATGCCCTGCCAGCGCCGACCTACCGGCCCCAGGTCACGCCCGAACAGGCGGTGATCGAACGCGCGGTCGATCTGATGCTGAAGGCCGACCGCCCGGTGTTCTATGTCGGCGGCGGCGTGATCAATGCCGGCACCGAGGCCTGCGACAACCTGGTCCGCCTGGTGCGCGCCACCGGCTTCCCGATCACCATGACCCTGATGGGCCTCGGCGCCTATCCGGCCAGCGACCGGCAGTCGCTGGGCATGCTGGGCATGCACGGCACGCTGGAAGCCAATCTGGCGATGCATGGCAGCGATCTGATGATCAATCTGGGCGCCCGGTTCGACGACCGGGTGACCGGCCGGCTCGACGGCTTCTCGCCCGACAGCATCAAGATCCATGCCGATATCGACCCGTCTTCGATCAACAAGAACGTGGCGGTCGACCTGCCGATCGTGGGCGATGCCGGCAACACCATCCGGGCCCTGCTCGAGGTGTGGGAGCGCCGCAAGGCCGAGCATGATCCCGCGCGCATCGGCGACTGGTGGGAGAAGATCGCCGGCTGGCGGGCGCAGAATTCGCTGGGCTTCCAGAACAGCGCCCAGATCATCAAGCCGCAATACGCGATCCGCCGGCTGTGGGAGATGACCCGCGACCGCAACCCCTACATCACCACCGAGGTCGGCCAGCATCAGATGTGGGCGGCCCAGCATTTCGGCTTCGACCAGCCGAACCACTGGATGACCTCGGGCGGGCTCGGCACCATGGGCTATGGCCTGCCGGCGGCGATGGGCGTGCAGGTGGCGCATCCCGATGCGCTGGTGATCGACATCGCCGGCGAAGCCTCGACGATGATGAACATCCAGGAGCTGTCGAGCCTGATCCAGCATCGGCTGCCGGTGAAGGTGTTCATCCTGAACAACGAATGGATGGGCATGGTCCGCCAGTGGCAGGAGCTGTTCCATGGTGGCCGCTATTCCGAAAGCTATTCGGCGGCGCTGCCCGATTTCGTGAAGCTGGCCGAGGCCTTCGGTGCCAAGGGGCTGCGTGCCCATTCGCCCGACGATCTCGACGACGTGATCCGCGAGATGCTGGCCCATGACGGGCCGGTGGTGGTCGATGTCCGCGTCGACAAGGGCGAGAACGTCTATCCGATGATCCCCGCCGGTGCCGCGCATCACGAGATCATCCTGGGCCCCGGCCAGGAGCTGGACGCCTGCAAGAGCGAGGACGGCATGGTACTGGTCTGAGCTGCGGTCGACACCGCAGCGGCGACGCCAGTTCCCGGCAGGCTTCGCACAGGCCTGCCGCCCCCTTCCGTCCGGGTTAAGACCGGCTCCAGGCGCGAGACAGCTTCCCATGGTCATCAAGAACGAACCCATCACCCAGCACACCATCTCGGTGCTGGTCGACAACGAAAGCGGCGTGCTCGCCCGCGTCATCGGCCTGTTCTCGGGCCGCGGCTACAACATCGACAGCCTGACCGTCGCCGAGGTGAACGAGACGCGCACCCGCTCGCGCATCACCATCGTCACCTCGGGCACGCCGATGATCATCGAGCAGATCAAGGCGCAGCTCACCCGGCTGGTGCCGGTGCATGCGGTGACCGACCTGACCCAGAGTGGCCCCTTCGTCGGTCGCGAGCTGGCGCTGGTCAAGGTCGCCTGCACGGGGGATCGCCGGGTCGAGTCGCTGCGCATCGCCGACATCTTCCGTGCCCGCGTGGTCGACAGCACCCATGAAAGCTTCATCTTCGAGATGACCGGCTCGACCGAAAAGATCGAGGCCTTCATCAACCTGATGCGGCCGCTGGGGCTGGCGGATGTCGCCCGCACCGGCATCGCGGCCCTGTCGCGCGGGGCGGCCCCGCTCGCCTCCGAGCGCGGCCACGTCTGATCCGACCGGCTTTCGGGCCTCCGGGAGATCCCGGGGTCCACCATTCGACACCTTAGGTCCATATGGCGTCGTGCGTGGTCGAAATTGATCGCGAGGCGTGCGACGACAAGGTCAAGGGCGGCAGGATGCAGAACAGGCCGTCCATTGACATCATCAGAGGAAGCAACCGAACCATGCGCGTCTACTACGATCGCGATGCCGACCTGAACCTGATCAAGACCAAGACGGTCGCGATCATCGGCTATGGCAGCCAGGGCCATGCCCATGCGGCGAACCTCCGCGACAGCGGCGTCAACGTGATCGTGGGCCTGCGTGCCGGCTCCGCGACCCGCGCCAAGGCCGAGGGCGCCGGCTTCACCGTCCACACCCCCGACGAGGCCGCGAAGCTGGCCGATGTGGTGATGGTGCTCACCCCGGACGAGCTGCATGCCGACCTCTACGAGCAGGATCTGCGCGACAACCTGAAGGAGGGTGCCGCCCTCGTCGTCGCCCATGGTCTGTCGATCCATTTCGGCCTGATCCAGCCGCGCGCCGATATCGACGTGTTCATGGTGGCGCCCAAGGGCCCCGGCCATACGGTGCGCAGCGAATACCTGAAGGGCGGCGGCGTGCCGAGCCTGGTTGCCGTGGCGCAGGACGTGTCGGGCAATGCGCTCGAGACCGCGCTCTCCTATGCCTGCGGCCTGGGTGCCGGCCGCGCCGGCATCATCGAGACCACCTTCAAGGAAGAGTGCGAGACCGACCTGTTCGGTGAGCAGGCCGTGCTCTGCGGCGGCGTGACCCACCTGATCACCGCCGGCTTCGAGACCCTGGTCGAGGCGGGCTATGCCCCCGAGATGGCCTATTTCGAGTGCCTGCACGAGATGAAGCTGATCGTCGACCTCATGTACGAGGGCGGCATCGCCAACATGCGCTACTCGATCTCGAACACCGCCGAATATGGCGACTACGTGTCGGGCCCGCGGGTCATCACCCCGGCCGTGAAGGCCGAGATGAAGAAGATCCTGGAGGACATCCAGGGTGGCCGCTTCACCCGCGACTGGGTGCTGGAGAACGCCGCCCGTCAGTCGAGCTTCAAGGCCATGCGTCGCCGCAATGCCGAGCACCAGATCGAAGAGATCGGTGAGAAGCTGCGCGCCATGATGCCCTGGATCGCGGCCAACCGCCTGGTCGACAAGACGAAGAACTGATCGGGCCAGACCTGATCGGGCCAGACCTGATCGGGTAAGACCTGATCTGGCGCATCTGATCCTTCGGGACCGGATCCGGACGGGCGGCACTCCCCAGGGGGTGCCGCCCGTCCGCGTTTCCGGCACCGGAACCTGCTGCGGCTCTGCCGGTTGTCCGGTCGGTGCTGCAAGGGAGGCGGAGGATGACGGCAGAGGACGGCCGGACGGGCACGCTGCGCGGCCAGGCCGAAAACGGGCTCGATCCGGATGGCGCACCGGCCGAGCACGAGGCCCGCGGTCGCCACGCCCGGGGGCCGGACGAGATGCCGATGCGGGGCTGGAAGGATGTCCTCTGGCGCACCGTCCGGCAGGTGATCGAAGATCGGGTGGAGGCCGTGGCGGCGGGCGTCGCCTTCTATACCCTGCTCGCCATCTTCCCGGGCATCACCGCGCTGATCTCGATCTACGGCCTGTTCGCCGATCCGGCGGCGGTGGTGGAGCATATGACCCTGCTGGGCGATGTGCTGCCCGCAGGCCCCGTGCAGCTGATGTCCGAGCAGATGCTGCGGGTTTCCCGCCAGCCGCAGGGGCAGCTGGGCTTCGGGGCGCTGTTCAGCCTCGCCATCGCCCTCTGGAGCGCCAATCAGGGCATGAAGGCGATGTTCGATGCGCTCGACGTCGCCTATGGCGAGCGGCAGTCGCGCTCTTTCGTGGTCTTCACCGCCGTCACGCTTGGGTTCACCCTTGCGGCCATCCTGTCGACGGCGCTGGTGCTGGCGGCGCTCGCTTTGCTGCCGGTGGCGCTGGATGTGCTGCCGCTCGGGACCTCGGCCGAGCAGCTGCTCGACATCGGCCGCTGGCCCCTGCTGGTGCTGATCGTGGTGCTGGGCACCAGCGTGCTCTATCGCTATGCCCCGAGCCGCAGGACCGCCCGCTGGCGCTGGGTCACCCCCGGCGGCTGTCTGGCGGCCGTGGTCTGGCTGATCGCCTCCATGGCCTTCTCCTGGTATGTGGCGAACCTCGCCGGCTATGACCGGATGTACGGTCCGCTGGGGGCGGTGGTGGTGTTCATGACCTGGATCTGGATCTCGGTCATGATCGTGCTGGTCGGCGCCGAGCTGAATGCCGAGCTGGAGCACCAGACCGCCTGCGACTCGACCGAAGGCCGGCCCAAGCCGATGGGGCGGCGGGGGGCCTATGTCGCCGACACGCTGGGCAAGCTGCCCTGACCTCCCTCTTGTCCTGCCCCCTCCTGCCCTGAACCCGGACTGCGCGCCGGCGGCCCTGTCAGAAGCCCGCGCCGGGCTCTTCCAGATAGACCTGCTCCTCGGGCGTCGAGATCCGGCCCAGTACCTCGTTGCGATGGGGGTAGCGGCCGAAGCGTTCCAGCACCGCCAGATGGCGGCGTTCCCAGTCGAGGGCATCGGCATCGCCCAGCGCCGTGAACAGGGCCATCGCCTGGACATGCACGCTCAGGCTTTCTGAATGCTCGAAGGGCAGATAGAGGAATTTGCGCTCGGTGACGGTCAGCTTCAGGTCGTGGCCGCCGGCAACCGCTTCCTGGGCCAGTGCCAGGGCCATGCCGTCGGCGGCGAAGGCGTCCGGCGTGCCGCGGTGGATATGGCGCGAGAACTGGTCGAGCACCAGGATTTCCGCCAGCCGGCCGCGGGGCGTGCTCCGCCAGGGGGCGCAGCAGCCGCGGCGGGCGGCGGCCAGAACCCGGCCGAAGCGATCGCCGATCACCTCGTCCAGGCGTTCGCCGGCGCCGAACCAGTCGGCGGGTCCGAGTTCGCCGAACCAGAAATCGAGCACACGATCGAGCGTGGCGCCGTCGGCGATCATTGCTTCCTCGGCGCGGAGCGCCGTGGCGAGGTCGGTGAGCATGGGGGCGGGCTCCGGAGGGGGAGGGGAATGTCATTCATCGTCTCGCGAAACCCGCCCGGGCTCAACTCTCGACAACCCGCCGGATCAATGGGTGAGGCTGCGCGCCCTCTCGAATGCCGCGGCTTCGTCGGATGCCACATGCAGCGGGAAGGGGAAGGCGGCCGCGACCTGGGCGGTCTTGGCTGCCAGATCCTCAAGCTCTGCCGGATCGGCCGGCAGATAGACGAAACCGCCGCAGCGTGCGGCGAGATCCTCGCGGCGCTGCTTCATCCACAGGATCACCTTCTTGCGGCCCTCGGTCAGTGTGGCGGCATCCGCGGTGATCGTGCCCGGCATGTCCATCACCACCGCGAAACGCTGCCCGCTGTCGAGGATCAGGGTGAGGGCGTCGATCCAGGCCTCGACCATGGCAAGATCGCCGGCGGGAGAGCGGCCGCGGACGACGGGCCAGCAGGAGAGATCGAATCCGGCGGTTCCAAGGACGGGGGCGTCGGGCGGGGTGATGGTCATCGATCGGGTCTTTCCGAAGGGGGGTGCTACGAGAAAAAAACAGCCTGCGGCATTCGCGACGATGCCGCCACCCGGATCGGGGCGAAAGACCTCTGGGATCGGCTCAAGAATCTTTCGTGTCGGATCAACGGCTTGCCGGGCGAATCGTCCGCCGTCAAAAAAACCGTCAAAAAAGGTGTTGCCAGGGTTGGCTGTGGCCCTTATAAACCGCCCCACACCGACGGGCACCGCGGACGACGCGGCGCCGGCGGGGCTGAAAAGCCAGAGAATACAGCCTCTTAAGAGAGGCGGGCACCCGAGGGTGCCGCGAGGTGGAAACGCTTCGTTTGGATCTTTGACATTGTGAAACGGATCGGAAGGGATGCGAGGGCGGCGGTCGTCGATCTTAGGACTTTAAGAACGACTGACCGATGAGCGCCTTGGCATCTCGATATGACCTTGTGCCTAG